>CAKTFF010000036.1 GCA_934553185.1 uncultured Devosia sp. | reverse complement strand
GCGGGGTGGACCACCATGCCGACCGGTTTGTTGACCACGATCAGCTGGTCGTCTTCGTAAAGGATGTCGAGCGCGATATCTTGCGGTTGCGGATCGGCATCCTCGGGGGGTGGGGCAAGAAGGACGATTGTTTCGCCCGCCGTTAGCCGGTATTTGGGCTCGGCGACGGTGCGGCCATTTATGCTGACAGCACCTTGGAGGATCAGGTCCTTGAGGCGGCTGCGGCTGAGCGCAGTGTGGGTGCGGGCCAGAACGGCGTCGAGCCTGCCTCCGGCCGCATCGGCATCGACCAGGATCTCGACCTCGTCGCCCTCGAACTCGGAAACGGTATTTTCAGCCATGAGCGATCCTAACCAGTCTGGGCCCGATGGCCACCAAGCGGACGAGCCACTGTCTCCCGAGGCGCTGGCCATTATCGGCAAGGCGCGCCGTTCCTTCGGGATTTCGATCGGCATCCTGTTGCTCGGCTTTATGGCCATTGGCTTGGCCATTGTCTATCGGGTGCTGCGCGATGCGCCGCCGCCGGCGCTGGCGCAAACCGTCGCGCTGCCCGACGATGCCGAAGTGGTGTCGGCCCTGGTCAGCGGCGGGGAGATCAATGTCACCTATCGCGTGGGCGCGGTGGTGACGCTGGCTTTGTTTGACGAGGCAACGGGCGAGCTGACGCGCAGCGTGGTACTGGCCGACTAAGGCGCCTCAGCGACCCTGGAAGACGCGCAGGTTGGCCATGCGTTCGGCAAGCGTGCCGTTGCGGGCGGTGCGGGAAACGGCGGCGGGGGGCAGGGGGACCGGTTCGGGCTCTTCGTCGGCAAAGCGCTGCACCCGGTCGAACAGGGATTCCCCGGCCGTAGAGGCAGACGGGGTTTCGGCTTCGGTGGCGTAGACGAGACGGCTGACATTGCCGGCGATGTCGTTAAGCTTATGGCGCAAGGCGGCGAGGTCGATGGTGTCGCCCTTGGCGCCCGCGAGGATGGCGGCTTGCACCTCCTCGACAGCTTTGCGCAAATGCTTTTCCTCATCCTCGGCGCTCAACCGGTCGGCAAGAAGCTGATCGGATGCGGCTGATAGCCCATCCTCGCTTTCGCTTGCAGCCAGAAGCGCAACAAGCTGGGACTCGGCGCTGGCGATGCGCGCTTCGGCAGACAGGCGATTGTCGCCGGCGAAGTCTTGGTCGCTATCGGCGACCGTGGCGGGCGCAGTGCCATGGAGGGTGTCGCGCAGGGTGGCGAGTTCGCTGTTGCGCAACTCGGCTTCGCGGTCCCGCAGACGCAGGCGATGGGCAAGATCGGTGGTTTCGCGCTCGAGCTCGGTGACGCGGGCGCGCAGTTCGGTTTGGCGCGCCTCGAGCTCGGCAACAATGGACTGATGCTGGTCGCGCTCGGCCTGAAGCACTGCGAGTTCGCTGCGCTTCTGGTTGTTTTCGCCCAGCTGTTCAGCCAGCCGCTGGCGCATTGAGTCGACCGTCATTTCGAGCTTGCGGGTGGTCAGCGCAAACTCGGCGCGCAGTTGGTCCTTGTCGGCGCGGAACTCGGCCATGGTGATAGGGGTCGCGGCTTCGATGCGCCGCTTGGTCAGGCGAACCGCGCGCTTCCACACCGCGGGGAGGATGATCAATGCCACCAGCCCGGCGGCCAGAAGCCCCAGGGCGAAGTACATCATGTTTTCGATGACCATGGGTCACACTCCCGAACCGGTCGGCGCCACCCGGTTGAGTTCTCTTGCCAGAAACGGCATCCCCATTGCCATGCCGGCCAGCAATTAACACTAACGATTGCGGTCTGTTCCGTCACGCCCCCGAAAGTGCAGGCAAGCCCTGCCCGATCAGAAGGGGTTCCAGGTCGGCTCGCTGGTGAATTTCAGGTAGCCGATAGCGATGCCCAGCCGGGCGCCGACGCCCGACCGGATCGGCACGAGCACCACGTCGTCCTGTTTGATCACCGTCATGCCAAAGCCGCCCACCACATAGGCGGAGCCATCGACACCAACAAAGCGGCCGAGCACGTCCTGGATCTGGCTGAGGTTATAAACCAGCATCATCACCTTGGAGCCGTCGCCGCCCACATCGAGCCCCACCGATGGGCCCTGCCAGAACACGGTATATTGGCCGGCATTACGGGTATAAAGCACGCCTTCGCCATAGCGGGCGCCGGCAAACAGGGCGCCACCGGCATCCTCGCCCAGGATATAGCCATTGGGCAGACCGAACTCGGCCACCGCGCGCTCCACGAGAGACGCCAGGCCCTGCGAGGCAGAGCCGAAAAACTGCTTGCCGTTTTCTACCAGGTCTTCGCCCGCATAAGTGTCGCTGAGCGAGCCCTGCGCCCAGGCAGCGGGAAGGGGGAACAAGAGGGCGGCGATAACAGACAGGAGCAGGGCAAGGCGCTTGATCATCGAAATCTCCCGAAGGCGGCAGGCTGGGCAGAAACGGAGTTGTAAGGCTTGCGCCTTAGTTTCACCCGGCCGACCAGGGCACCAGATAGCCAATCATTGGGGCCGATGATGAAGCAAAGCTCTAAACAAATCTTAACCATGCTTGCCTTTGTTTTGCCCTTATCTGGCATGGTTCCCCTTGCCACTGGGCAGTCGGTGGTGACGCTGATCGTGTCCGACCCGCTGACCGGCATCGCCCTCTATGGGATGGACCCGGTGAGTTATTTCACCGAAAGCGCGCCCGTGGCCGGGCGGCCGGATTTTGCACTCACCTGGAACAACGTGCCCTGGCATTTCGCCTCGGCGGCCAATCGCGACGTGTTCGAGACGAACCCCGATATCTATGCGCCACAATTCGGCGGACATGGGGCGATGGGGGTGGCACGGGGCTATCTCTCGGACAGCGATCCGCTGATCTATGCCGTGTTCAAGCAGCGGCTTTACCTGTTTTATTCAGCGGCCAATCGCGAAGCATTTCTCCTCGCGCCAGATCAGGCGGCCATTGAAGCCGAGGCGCGCTGGCCGTCGCTCAGCGCGACGCTGTCGATCAACTGAGGCGATGCCGTAGCTGTTCATGGCCGCTTTACCGCTAAGGCACTAAGGTCGGTAAAATTGATTCTAGCGGAGACTGCGCGGATGGACATCATCGAGCTCAAGGCAACCGATCTGGCGGCAATGCTGTGCTCCCGGGTCTGCCACGACCTGATCAACCCAATCGGCGCCATCGGCAATGGGCTTGAAGTGCTGGCCGATCCCAACCAGGGCGACATGGCGAGCGGGGCGCGCGACCTGATCGCCAGCGCCGCCAAGCAGAGCCGGGCCAAGCTCGAATTCGCGCGGCTCGCTTATGGCGCGTCCTCGACCTCGGGGACCGATATTGATACGCGCGAATGCGAGCGTGTTGCGCGCATCCTGTTCGAGATCGAAAAGGCCGAGCTCGAGTGGAATGTGCCGCTGATCCTTCTGCCCAAGCACAAGGCGAAGCTCTTCATGAACCTACTGCTGATCGCCGCCATGTCGGTGCCGCGCGGGGGCAATGTGTCCGCCTCCATCACCGGGGAGGCGGGGCAGGAAAGGTTCGAGTTCTCCTCCTATAGCGACAAGGAAAAGCGGCAGAAGACGCTGGTGCCCTCGGGCGCAGCTGGGCTGCTGTCGGGCATGCCGGAGGAAGGCTTCGTGGATGCGCGGGGCATCCAGCCCTTCTATACCGGGCTTCTGGCGCGCATGACCGACATGGAGATCGCCATCGGCATCGAGGACGAGAAGTTCTTCCTTCGGGCCACGCCCAAGGCGGCAGAAGCGCCGATCGCCCTTGAGACGCCAAGCGCTTAAGCCGCGCAATAGCGCGATTATGCTAACCAATTGCTAGGGTGTGCTGGGGCATAGTGGGCTCCGAGCGTCAGCTGCCCCGGAGCCTCCTGGCATGAAATCCTGCCTTATCGTCGATGACTCGAGCGTGGTGCGCAAGGTGGCGCGCCGCATTCTCGAAGACATGGACTATATCGTTGAGGAAGCCGAGGACGGGCAGGAAGCCTTCACCAAGTGCAGCAAGGAAATGCCGGACGCCATCCTGCTGGACTGGAACATGCCCATCATGAGCGGGCTCGAATTTCTCAAGCTGTTGCGGGCCTATGTGGGCGGCGAGAAGCCATACGTGGTGTATTGCACGGTGGAAAACGACATCGGCGCCATCGCCATGGCGCTTAAGGCGGGCGCCAGCGACTACATGATGAAGCCGTTCGACCGGCATGTGCTGGAAGCCAAGTTTGAATTGCGGGCTGCTGCGGCCTAGATAAGCAGGCAAGCGCAGGTTTTCCCTCGCCCGAGCGACGGAGCGCGACCATGCACAAGAAGCCCCATCTTCCCGAAAAGCCCTGCGCGCATTGCGGGCGGCCTTTTACCTGGCGCAAGAAATGGGAGCGCGTGTGGGACGAGGTCAAGTTCTGTTCCGAGCGTTGCCGGCGCGAAGCCAAGTCCGGAGCCGGGCCGCGCTGAGCCGCTAGCGGCCGCGCGTTGCGCGATCGAGAAGGAAGGCTTTCTCCCGTGCATTCCGGGTCAGGTCGGACGCTCGGCGAAATTGTTCGGCGGCTTCGGTGTGGCGGTCGAGCTTGGCGAGGAGATCGCCGCGAACGCCATAGAGCAGGTGATAGTTTGCCAAGGCCGGATGATCCTTGATCGTCTCGATCAGCGCGAGAGCAGCGGCTGGGCCCTCGGCCATGGAGACGGCGACGGCGCGGTTGAGGTCGACCACAGGGGAGGGCGCAACCTGCGACAGGCGTCCGTATAAAGCCGCGATGCGCTGCCAATCGGTGTCGCCCGGCTTGCGGGCGCGGGCGTGGCAGGCCGCGATAGCGGCCTGGAGGGCGTAGGGGCCATCTTCACCGCCAAGCGCAATTGCCTGATCGAGAGCGGCAAGGCCGCGACGGATCAGCAACTGGTCCCAAAGAGCACGATCCTGATCGAGCAGCAGCACCGGCTCGCCCCGCTGGTTGGTGCGCGCGGCGGTGCGGGAGGCCTGGACCTCCACAAGGGCCAGTAGCGCATGCACTTCGGCGTCGCCCGGTGAAAGCCGCGCCAGGGTGCGGCCCAGCCGCATGGCCTCCTCGCAGAGCTGGGGGCGCAGGAGGTCGTCGCCTGCAGTGGCGGCATAGCCTTCGTTGAAGATGAGGTAGATGACGCCCAGCACTGAGCCGAGCCGTTCTGCCCGTTCGGCGCCGCGCGGCACTTCAAAGGGGATGCGGGCGTCGGCGATTGCCTTTTTGGCGCGCACGATGCGTTGGCCGATCGTGGTTTCAGCGGCCAGAAAAGCGCGGGCGATTTCGGCGGTGGTCAGCCCGCCAAGAAGGCGCAGTGTCAGGGCGACGCGGGACTCTGCGGGCAGGATGGGATGGCAAGCGGTGAAGATCAGGCGCAGGAGATCATCGCCGACATCGTCATCCAGCCGGTCGATCAGATCTGTTTCGGTGTCGGGGCTGTTCTCATCCAGCGTGCGACCGACCTCTTCAAGCTTGGCTTGGGCCATGGTGCGGTGGCGAAAATGGTCGATGGCGCGGCGCTTGGCGGTCTGCATCAGCCAGGCGCCCGGATTTTGCGGAACGCCGCCTTGCGGCCAAGTCTTAAGGGCAATCAGCAGCGCATCCTGGGCCAGTTCCTCGGCCAAGGAAATGTCGCGCACCATGCGGGCGAGGCCGGCCACGAGGCGGGCCTGTTCGATTTTCCAGACACTGGTGATGGCACGGTGGGTTTCGGAAGGAGCGCTCATCGGAACAGCAAAGCAGGGGAGGGACGAAATGAAAACCCCGCGCGACATGTGTCACACGGGGTCTTGCAGATGGGCAAATGTCTGGAGGGATCAGGCGACGTTTTCGTTGTAGCCTTCGTCTGCATCGGGCTCGCGCAGCACATAGCCGCGGCCCCAGACGGTTTCGATGTAGTTCTTGCCGCCCGTGGCGACCGACAGCTTCTTGCGCAGCTTGCAGATGAAGACGTCGATGATCTTGAGTTCGGGTTCGTCCATGCCGCCATAAAGGTGGTTGAGGAACATTTCCTTGGTGAGCGTGGTCCCCTTGCGGAGGGAGAGCAGCTCGAGCATCTGGTATTCCTTGCCGGTGAGGTGCACCCGCTGGGTCTGCACTTCGACGGTCTTGGTGTCCAGGTTGACGGTGAGGTCGCCGGTGGTGATGACCGACTGGGCGTGACCCTTGGAGCGGCGGACGATGGCGTGGATGCGGGCCACGAGTTCGTCCTTGTGGAAGGGCTTGGTCATGTAGTCGTCGGCACCGAAGCCGAGACCACGCACCTTGTCCTCAATACCGGCGAGGCCGGACAGGATCAGGATGGGCGTCTGCACCTTGGCGACGCGCAGGGTGCGAAGCACCTCATAGCCGCTCATATCGGGCAGGTTTAGATCGAGCAGGATGATGTCGTAATCATAGAGCTTGCCGAGATCGACGCCTTCTTCACCGAGGTCGGTGGTATAGACGTTGAAACTTTCGGACTTCAGCATCAATTCGATGCTCTGCGCAGTCGCGCTGTCGTCCTCAATAAGGAGTACCCGCATTATATTCCCCTTGCCATTCGTTCCTGCTGGAACTGTGGACCTGGACTGTCCACGCCAACCCTACTGGATATGACTGAAGCCTAAGCCCAATTAGTTAACAAAGTTTAATTCGTTTCGGCAATACGCAAATGCCGTTAGGGTCAATTTAGTCTAACTCGTTGAAAAACAACGGTTAATCTTATCAATTTTTCTTAAGAAAATGGTTTAAGTAGCCGCATTAAGCGACTCACTGGACTCATGCAATTGCTGCTATGTCAGGGGTTTGGCGGAGGCTTCATGCAGTGTTGCAGACCGGTCACGCCACCGCTTGGAATAGCGCGATTTGCTTAATGTTGGGTTACTCTGCGATTCGGAGTCGCCCTTAGGCGGGGGATGATGGAAACCATGTTGGACGCCTAAGAGGGCAAGCGGAAGGCGAAATGAAGGCGCTCATCTCAGCCATAAACGCGATCGACGATGTTGAAGTGTTCGGACGGGTCAAGTCCGTGCAGGGGCTGCTGATCGAAATCGTCGGACCGGTGCGCGAATTGCGCGTTGGCGGCCGGGTGCAGATCGAGACGGTGAATGGCGAGTTTCTGGCCGCCGAAATCATCGGCTTCAAGAACGGACATGCGTTGTGTCTGCCGTTCGGGCAACTAGGCGGGGTGCGCATGGGCTGCAAGGCCGTGTTCCAGCGCCATGACGGGGCGGTGTTTCCCTCCGAAGGCTGGCTGGGCCGCGTGGTCAATGCCAATGGCGAGCCGATCGACGGCAAGGGGCCGTTGCCGCGTGGCGCCGAGGCGTTTCCCCTGCGGCAGGACCCGCTGCTGGCCCATGACCGCGTGCGGGTG
The DNA here is from genome assembly GCA_934553185.1 of uncultured Devosia sp. Classification (GTDB taxonomy): domain Bacteria; phylum Pseudomonadota; class Alphaproteobacteria; order Rhizobiales; family Devosiaceae; genus Devosia. Next base: position 3,980 of record CAKTFF010000036.1, on the reverse strand, counting down.
GGCGATCCGCTGAACCTGGGGGTGCGATGCCTCAATACGTTCACGACGCTCTGCGAGGGGCAGCGCATGGGCATCTTTGCTGGCTCTGGTGTCGGTAAATCGGTGCTGATGAGTATGCTGGCGCGCAATACCGATGTGGACGTGTCGGTGATCGGGTTGATCGGCGAGCGGGGCCGGGAAGTGCACGAGTTCATCCAGGAATATCTGGGTGAAGAGGGGCTGCGGCGCGCTGTGGTGGTGGTGGCCACCAGTGACGAGGCGGCGCTGATGCGGCGGCAGGCCGCTTACCTCAGCATGGCCTTAAGCGAGTTTTTCCGCGACCAGGGCAAGCGGGTGCTTTGCATGATGGACTCGCTGACCCGCTTTGCCATGGCGCAGCGCGAGATTGGCCTGGCGATCGGCGAACCGCCCACGGCAAAGGGGTATCCGCCCACGGTTTTCACCGAATTGCCGCGCTTGCTGGAAAGAGCAGGTCCGGGCACGCCTTCAACAGGTTCCGTTACCGGTCTTTTTACCGTTTTGGTGGAAGGTGATGATCACAATGAGCCCATTGCCGATGCCGTGCGCGGTATTCTCGACGGGCACATCGTAATGGAGCGCGGCATTGCCGAACGGGGTCGTTACCCGGCAGTGAACGTGCTTCGGTCCATCTCGCGCACCATGCCAGGGTGTGTTCCGGCCGATTTCCGGCCGGTTCTGGCCAAGGCGCGGGAACTCATGTCGATATTTTCCGACATGGAGGAACTGATCCGGCTGGGGGCTTACCGGAAGGGGTCAGATCCGAAAGTGGACCGCGCGATCGCCATCAATCCGGCGCTGGAAGGCTTTTTGAGCCAGAGCCGGGAGGAGACATCATCGATTGCCGAGGGGTATTCCATGCTCAAGGCCATCGTGGACGAGGCGGGCGCGGCAGGCTGAAGGAACAGCGTTCTTGTTCCGGAACTGACTTGGTGTGTAAGGAGTACAGGTCTTGAAATCGCGATCCGAAAGCCTCATCCGGCTCAAGAAGTTCCAGGTGGACGAAAAACGCCGGCAGGTCGCCCAGATCGAGATGATGGTCAACGACTTCGAGCGCATGGCCGCCGAACTCGACCAGCAGATCGAGATCGAGCATACCAAGACCGGCATTTCCGACATCGCTCATTTCGCTTACTCCACCTTTGCCCGGGCGGCGCTTTCCCGCCGCGACAATCTGCTGAATTCGGCAAAAGACATGCGCGCCAAGCTCGAAGGAGCGCAGGACGCCCTGGCCGAAGCGTTGGAGGACCTTAAGAAGGTCGAATTGCTCGATCAGCGCGAGCATCAGCGCGAAGCGGCCGAGCAGCTGAAAAACGAACAGGCCGAATATGACGAGATCGGGCGTCTGCGCTTCTCGCGCCATTAAGCATCAGTTTTGAGACCTTGGTTGGAGGGCTCGCGCAAGCGGGCCCTTGTTCGTTCCATACCGCTAAAAAAATTCACGCGGCCGCTGCAACCGAGCTAAGTGCTTCGCGTTGCAGGGAAATGGGTGACTATTTCAACTGTGATATACGACCGCTGGCGCTTGTTGTTGAAGACGATCCGCTGATCCGGATGGATTTGACCGACATGTTGGAGGGGATGGGTTTTGATCCAGCAGAAGCGCAGGACGTGTCCTCGGCGCTGGCTTATCTGCAGGGCAATGGCGAGCGGGTCAGCTTTCTCCTGACCGATGTGCAGATGTCGGGCTCACGCAATGGCACGACGTTGGCCAATCATGTAAACCATGTGTGGCCCCATATTCGTATCCTCGTGACATCGGGCGTCATCCAGCCAAGTGCGGACGAATTGCCTGATACAGCACAGTTCATCCGCAAGCCGCTGACCGAGCATGCGCTGCAAGCCTATGTTGCCCGCTTTCCAGCCGATATGCTGCCGCAGCAGGCGGGATAACGCCCCTAAGGCGTTATCACCATGCGCTGGGCTTGGCGGTCGGCAGGGTAGGTTGCCGGATCATAGGCGCTTTGCGCTTCGAGTTGCTCGCGTGTGGTGTTGAGAAACAGGTAGCGGTTGCCGAAGGTGTCGGCCGAGAAGGCCAGGTTCTCAAACCCTACCGCGACAGGCTTGGCGCCCAAGCCTAGAAACCCGCCCACATCGACGATCACGGCGTCGAAGCTACCATCGGCATTGGGGATGATGTCGCCGATCGTGCCGATCAGCTCGTCATTGATGCCATAAACGCCAATCCCGCGCAGTTCTTCTGCTGTGAGGCCGTTTTCATCGAAGTCGCTGAAGCCAGTGCGATCGATCGGTGCGGGCTGGGTGGTGGTTGTTGTTTCAGGCTGATCGGTGGTTAGCGCGGGATCGATAGCGGTGGCGTTGGGATCGCCTTCCACCAGCTGCTGCTCTTCCTGCTCCGGGGTGAGGGCGGGTTCGCCCGTGGTTTCCTCGCTGTCGGCCCAGATAAAGGCTGGCGCCTGCCCAAGCGCATCGGCGGTGGTGGCCAGAACCCAGCGACGGGAGCCATCCTCGAGAAGCGTCCATTCGAGCTCGGAGAAATCGACGGCCACATCCTTTTCGCCGACGCCGAGAAAGCCGCCGACGCCGATCACCACGGCAGAGATGCCAAGACCGGAAGTGACCACCATGTTGTTGATCGTGCCGATCTCTTCGGCTTCATCTTCCGCAGAGGAGAAAACGGTCTGTCCCAGAAGCTGGGTCACAAGAACATCCTCGCCGCCGGTTGTATAGCCTTCCGACAGAAGGGTGGGCGGTGTGAGCCCGCTTTGCTCGAGCTGGGATGGAGCGGCTGGCGCAACGGCCTCCTGCGCCAGAGCAGGTTGGCCCAGCATTAAAGCGAGGGCAGAAGCGGACAGAAGGGGGCGCAGCATGGCTTTTCTCCGACAAAACGAAAAGGGCCGGCCCGAGGGCCAGCCCTTCACTAGAGGTAATACCCGACCAATTAGTTGGTTGCGGGGGCAACTGCCGGATCGGCTGGAGCCATCGCGTCGCCATTGCCCGTGGCCGTACCATCGGTGGTCATGGTGCCGTCAGTGGTCATGGCCCCATCGGTGGTCACGGTGCCGTCTGCATTGACGTCATCGCCGTCAGCCGGCTCGTCTTCTTCCCAAACGAAATCGGGAGCCGAGGTCAGAGCGTCAGCCGTGGTGGGGACAACCCAACGCTCGGTGTTGTCGGCAGCGAGGGTAAATTCGAGCGACTGGAAGTCAACAGCAACAGACTTTTCGCCGATCCCGAGGAAACCACCGACGCCGATCACCACAGCGGTGATCCGACCATCTTCGGCGAAGACCAGGTCGGTGATGTTGCCGATTTCTTCAGCGTCATCGCCGGTCGAGGAATAGACGGGCTGATCAATCAGCTCGGAGCCGAGATTGTCGGTATCAACAGCGGTATAGCCGGCCGAAAGGTCGAAGGGCTCGTTGATATCGGTTTCTTCCATGGCGCCGGATTCAACGTCAGCGCCCATGGTTGGGTCGGCTGCGGTGGGTGCAGCAGCATCGGTGGTGGCCGGTGCCATTGCGTCGCCAGCGGGAGCAGCCGGGGCCATTTCATTGCCGGTGGCCGGTGCCATCGCATCGCCAGCCGGAGCCATTGCGTCACCTGCTGGGGCGGCAGGCGCTTCGGTCGTGGCGGGCGCAGCCGGGGTCGTGGCGTCCTGAGCTATGGCACCAGTGGTGAACAGGGCTGCAAGGGCCGTAGTGGCCAAAAGGGTGCGGATCATTGTAGGCTCCGTTGTTCATTGTCAGATGGACGGGCCGCATGGTGCAAAACTTGCCGGTGGAGCACCGTGCGGTCCAGATGATCGAGTAACGTCGCGAAGGTGAGAGACGTTCCGCATTGATCTGCGCCATTCGCCGCACCCCCGGAATTGAAAAAGCCGGCTCTCTTGCGAGGCCGGCTTTTTCCGCCTCCCTGGCGGTTATTGGTTCAGGAAGCCCCAAACCTGCTGCGCAGGCTTCCCGATAAAGCCGACCATAGCGTAAAGAGCGCGGCAGGCG
>CAKTFF010000035.1 GCA_934553185.1 uncultured Devosia sp. | reverse complement strand
TCGGCGCCGTCCCGGTGTTCCAGCGCAGCGTGGGCCTGCTCTATGGGCTGGGCAACCTTATTGAAAACGCCAGCGACTTCGCCCAATCCACCGTGCAGGTTGAAGCCGGCTGGGACGAAGACACCGTATCGGTCACCATCACCGATGATGGTCCCGGTTTTGCCCCAGAGCTCATCGCCCGCTTGGGCGAACCCTATCTCACCAGCCGCCCGCGCGATCCCCACGGGCCAGACGCCAGCAAGCCGGGTGGACTAGGTCTTGGCGTGTTCATCGCCAAGACGCTGCTGGAGCGCACCGGGGCGCGGCTCGCCTTTGAAAACCAGAGCCTCCAAGGTCATGCCCGTGTTCGCATCGTGTGGCCGCGAAACAGAGTAGATGTTTAGCCATTATTAGTGGGCTATTTTTTTGACCTTTGGCCCCGCAGCACCTACATCTTGCCCATGAGCACGATCGAAGATCTTCTGGCCACCGATCCAAGCCTTTTGCTTGTGGATGACGACGCGGCCTTTCTCCAGCGCCTTGAGCGCGCCATGGCGCGGCGCGGTTTCGACGTTCGCAGTGCCGGCTCCGTCGCCCAGGGACTTGCAGCCGTCGCCGAGCGCCCGCCCGCCTATGCGGTTGTTGACCTCAGGCTCGAGGACGGCAACGGGCTCGAAGTTGTTTCGGCCCTCCATTCCAGCCGACCCGATGCACGCGCTGTGATCCTCACCGGATATGGCAATATCGCTACGGCCGTCACGGCGGTGAAGCTGGGCGCCATCGATTACCTCAGCAAGCCAGCTGACGCAGATGATGTCATCAACGCGCTGCTCGCCACCGGTGAGGACAAGCCCGAGCCGCCGGAAAATCCGATGTCGGCAGACCGGGTGCGCTGGGAGCATATCCAGCGCGTTTATGAGCTGTGTGATCGCAACGTGTCGGAAACGGCGCGCCGGCTCAACATGCACCGCCGCACCCTGCAGCGCATTCTGGCCAAGCGCGCCCCGCGTTAGGATCAGGCAGAAAACAGCATCTCGAAGCCGCCATAGATCAGCCGAGCCCCATCAAAGGGCATCGTCATGGCCTGCATGCGCGGGTCGGTCATCATCTTCTCGCTGACCACGTCGCGCGTCGCCTTGTCAGGATATTCGATCCAGGAGAAGACGACGACTTCGCCCGGTCGCGCCGCGACAGCCTTCATGAAGTCGGTCTGCTCGCCCAGCGGGGTATCGTCTCCCCAAGTCTCGACGCAGCGTGTGGCGCCCCATTCCTTGAACAATACGGCGGCTGCGCGCGCATGCTCGATATAGGCTTGTTTGTTCTCCACCGGCACCGCAGCAATAAATCCATCCACATAAGCCATCACGCTTCTCCTGTTCGTGCCCCGCAGCCTAGCGTGGCGATGCACTTATGGCTATCGGGTGATCAAACGCTAACGCGGCCCTGGATCCATCAGGGCGTGGATGCGGTCAGCGCCCAGCCGGGCCAGCTTGAGCATCAATGCCTTGCGCCGGGCAGGCGCGAGCGGCGTATCCGGGCTGTCGCGCAGGATGGCGCCGTCATGACCATCGGCAACGATCAGCCCTTCGCTCGGTGGGAAGATATCCGCATCCAGTTCGGGCGGCTTGGCGAAAAAGAACCGGTCGGAGAAATCGCGGTACTCGGGCCATTTCCGGTCGACCTGGAAGTCGATGAGGCTCGACTTGATCTCGATGATCCAGATTTCGCCCTTCGGACCCACGGCGAGCACATCGGCCCGTCGCCCATTGGCGAGCGATACTTCGGCATAACAGGCCATGTCGTGACGTTCGCGCAGCATGCGCATGACGCCGCGCTGCACGCGCAGAGCCGTTGCCGATTGGCGCAGATCGACAATGGGCGGCAGCTCGCTCAAGTCTGCTTTGCCTCAAGAGACCGACCAGTGCCTAGGGCAAAGCGCGATGCCCATAGGCCGGCCAGCAGGAGCGGCAGGCAGATGAGGTAGGAATTGCGGATGCCCAGATATTCCGCAACAAAACCGAGCAAGGGCGGCGCCAGGAAGAACACCACGAAACTGACCTGACCCAAAGCCGCGACATTAAGCGCGGCCGGTCGATCGGTGCGCTGCGCCGCAGCTGATACGGCGAGCGGATAAACTGCCGAACAGCCGACCCCCATCAGGGCAAATCCAGCCAGCGCCACGCCCGGATGGGGCGCATAGCCGACAAGCAGCACGCCGATGCTGGCTAGCGTCAGCAAAACCATGGCCACAAAGCGCGGCCCGAACCGCCCCACCACCGGATCGGCCGCCAGACGCATTACCGCCATGGAGAAGGCGAAAAGCGTCAGCCCCATGCCGCCTACGAACGGCTCCACGGCAAACACGTCGCGCATATAGATCGCCGACCAATCGATGCCCGCACCCTCCACCAGGAAGGCGGCAAAGCCGATCAGGCAAAGGGGCAGCAGGCCCCAATGGGGAAAGGCGATAAGGTGCTTGGCTTGCTCGGCGCTGCGCTGTGGCACCAGAGCCGGCACCATGCCCCAGATCATCCATCCCCCCACCAGCACCACGACCACAGCGATCAGTGCCAGGTGCACCTGCACCGACAGTCCCGATTGCCGGATGGTGGCGCCGAGCAGGGCGGTCACGAAAAAGCCCACGCTCCAGAAGCCATGGGCCCGGTTCATGAACCGTCCGCCGGTTTCGGTTTCGAGCCGGTCGATCTCGACATTGAGATTGATCTCGAGCGCCCCCGCCAGGATCCCGGCGAAAAACAAAATGCCGAACACCGCTGGGGCGGCACCCAGCCAGGGGATGGTGGCAAACAGCACGGCTGGCCCAAGCACCGTCCAGAGCGCTGTGGTTCGAACCCCCAGCCGCTCGATCACGGGCGCACCAAATGTCAGCGACAGCAGCGAGCCGATCGACATGCCGATCATGGTCAGGCCCAGCTGGCTTTCGGTGACGCCCAGATGAACCTGGATGTCGGGCAGGCGCGACATCAAGGCGCCCGTGGTCAGGGCAAAGAAAAAGAAGCAGGCATAAAGCCGGTATTGCGGCGCAATGGTCATTGGGCGGGCACGGTTTTGCTGGCGCGGCTTGGCTCAAGCACATGCGCTGTCAAAAGCCCCAGCACCACCAGCGGCGCGCCGATACCATAAGTCCATTGGATGCCGAAATGCTCGGCCACATAGCCCAGAAGCGGCGGTCCCAGAAGGAAGGCGGTAAAAGAGAACTGCGCCAGCGCCGCGACATTGATAGCGGCAGGGCGGTCGGTCTGCTGCGCCGCCGCCGACATGGCGAGGGGAAACAACGCGCTTGAGCCTATGCCGATCAAGGCAAAGCCAAGATAGGCTACCCAACTCGCCCCGGCGAAAAACACCAGGGCAATGCCCACCCCAAGAACCAGCAACAGGGTCCGCGCGACTGCCACGGGGCTGAACCGATCCACGAAACCATCGGCGAAGAACCGCGCGAAGGCTTGCGAGCCGGCAACCATGGCCACGGCAATGCCGGCCCAGAACGGCGCTGCATCAAACATGTCTCGCATATAGATGGCCGACCAGTCTATGCCGGCGCCCTCCATCAGCATCGCCGAAATGCACACGGCCACCAGCGCCATGATCGTGGCGGTGGGCCGTGCCAGGCGTGAGGCCTCGTCGGTGCTCGAGCCTGTGCGATGCGGCGCGGGGTCAAAGCGCCCTAGAACCAGCACTGTTGCCACAATGGTCACGGGGATCATAAGCAACAGATGCCAGCGTGGTTCGAGCCCGGTCTGGGCAATAAACGATCCCACAAGGCCCGAGGCAAAAAAACCCAGGCTCCAGAAAGCATGTGCCCGGCTCATGATGCGCCGGCCAATGGCATGTTCCACCCGGTCGGCCTCGATGTTGACGATGATCTCGATGCAGCCAATACACAGCCCGACCGGCAGCAGCAGGAAAAAGAACATCAGCGGGCCCTGGGCCCACATCGACAGCGCATAAAGCACCGACAGCAACGGAATCGCGGTCAGCAGCACGGCGCGATAGCCGATCACCTCGATAAAGCGCCCGGCAAAGGTCAGCGAGATCAGCGTTCCGACGGCCGAACCGATCAGGGCCAGGCCAAGCTGGCCCTCGCCCACACCCATCGCCTGCTGGATTTCAGGCAGGCGGGGAAACATGCTGCCCATGCAAAAGGAATAAACAAGAAACGCGCCGAACACCCGGAAATGGGGCGGCAGGTCGATGCCGAATCTCATGGCTGAAGCACTCGCGAAGAAGTCGGGTGCAAGCTATGTGAAAAGGGATGTCGAGGAAAGTGAGCGCAGCGTTTCCGCCCCAAAGGCTGGACTTATGCGGGTGCGGCAAAGAAGTCGTCGCGCACCACCTCGACGCCCGCCACAGGATTGCGCACGATTTCGATGCGGCGATATTGCCCGCCGACCCTGTTCTGAACCGGCTGGGTGGGTGCTGGAACACGGTTGCGCCGGTCCGGACCGAAGTAGCCCGCCGTTTCATAAAAGGTCAGGTTGTGTCCAACCTGCCGCTCGAGGCGCTCGGCAACACGGATCGAGGAGACGGGCATGGTGATAATATCGTCAAAACCCATGTTGATGCAGCGCGAAATAGTCTGCACCAGAGGGCTTTCGCTGAAATAGATCAGCGGCGAAAAACGAACGCTGTGACTGGTGGAGAAGCGGATGGCTTCAGCCACGCCCCGCAGCGTTCCCACGTCAGCGACCGGGGCAAACAGGAAAAAACAGATCGGCGTCCCGACCATCTGCTGCTTGGCCTGCCCGATGCTGCGAAAGGGCATGACGGCTTCGAACCCAACCCCGTGGGCGATCTCCATCAGGGCCGCATTTGCAACCCCTGTCGCTCCAACCACAAAGGCGGCAGCTTTCATGGCCTTCGAAACTCCACTGCATTCCGAAGGGCTTGGTAAGCACATAACCCTAAGGGAGGGCTAACGCGCGCAGCAGTGGTTGATGCAAGCGGGGAAGGCGCCTTCTTTGGCGACCTTCCGCATTTGAGGGGGGTATCAGAGCTGGCTGAGGCAGACCGATGTGGTGCCGCGATTGCGGAAGCCCAATTTAGTAGCGGCTGCCTTGGAGAGATCGATGATGCGGCTGCCGTGGAAAGGTCCACGATCGTTGATCGTGACCTGGATGGTTTCGCCGGTCCGCTGGTCGGTTACCGCAACCTTTGTGCCGAAGGGAAGGGAGCGATGGGCTGCCGTCATGGCATTTTCGTTGAAGACTTCGCCGGAAGCGGCTCGCTTGCCGTTGAAGCCGGGACCATACCAGGAAGCGCCGCCACACTGGGCATAGGCTGCAGAAGAGAAGGAAAGAACAGCTGCAGCCAAAACGGCGGCGGAAACGGCTTTTCTGATCAACTCGGTATCTCACACTGTTTAAGGTGAGCAGTTGATTAAGGGTGCCGACCGGCCAGAATGTGCCCGAATGAGACATGGGGGGTGCGTGAGGCTAGCATGTTGCAGCTTTGGCGCAGGTTTTCAGCATGCCCACGACAGGCCGTGCACGAATTTGCGGCAAAACGGAACGAAATGAATCTAACCCAAAATGGTTGCATGCTGCCAAAACAAAATTATGCATGCACATGCGGATTCATTTTGCGTCATGTTGCCATCAGGTCACGGTTGCGTCGCAAGCGCCATTTGGAGTTTTCCACAGGGGCAAAACGGCGCCTGTTTTATCGGTTTCGACTGTTTCGGGCGCCGAACATGGCCCGATTGAGGCAACTTCATGGGCATACACGCCTGAATGGCGGGCCAACAGCCTTGGCCGAATGCTCTCCTCAACAGCGCGGTTTAACCTGAGCCCATCTTCAGGAGTTCCAACGTGACCCACCGCAACCTTACCAACCCTGTCTCCCTGCAGCGCCTCGAAAACCTGGCTGCCTTCGCGTTCGGCATCGCCGCCTATGCCTGGCTCGGGCAGTCGTGGCTGCTGTTTGCCCTTGTCTTCTTTGTGCCGGACCTGTCCATGCTGGGCTATCTGCGTTCCGCTCGCTTGGGTGCCCTGAGCTATAATGCAGCCCACACCTATGCAGCGCCCGCCCTGTTGGCCGCTTCGGGCTTCGTCGTAGGACCCGTTGCCTTTGCGCTGGCCGCTGCTTGGGTCTCCCATATCGGCTTTGATCGGGCCATGGGCTACGGCCTCAAGCTCGAAACCGGCTTTGGCCACACCCATCTCGGCCTTGTCGGCAAAGCACGCTAAGCCATGCCGCGCTTCTGCGCTGGCTTCAGCATCTGTGCCGCACCCGTGCCTGTGCGCTCGACCAACCCTTGGCCTTCAAGCCTTCGGAGGAACTTGCCTTTCCCACCCAGGCGAGACGTCAGTTCAGGTTCGGCCAGCAGGATGGCATTGTGGATGGCATGGTGAGGTGCGGGGCCCGATTTGGTCGCCTCGGCGATCACGGCTGTCAGCCGGGCGCGCTCTCCCTTGGTGAACAATTGCTCATCTGCGGACGCGGGTGGCGGCAGAAGGAACGCAGGCGCTAGCCCGATGACCTCGAACGAAGAACAAGCGGCGGCAAAAATGGAACTGGGCTCTTGCGGCGAAAATCCCCAAACCTCCATGCCCGCCGCGCGAAGCCTTGAGGCGAGAGGCGCGAAGTCGCGGTCCTGTGTGACGAGGGCGATGGTGTCGACACCCCGCTCATGCAGGATGTCCATGGCTTCGATGGTGAGGCGGATATCAGCGCTGTTCTTGCCTTTGCCCAGGCTGGGCTGCAGCACGAGTTCGATGCCATGATGGCGAGAACAGGCGATCCACTCGGCAAGACAAGCGGACGAGAAATCGCCGACAGCCCGGCGGATCTGAACCGTGCCGCGCAAACGCACTCTGTCCAGTACAGCGCTGGCGGTGGGGCAGTTGATGTTTTCAGCGTCAAACAGAACGGCGATGCGTTTTCCGGCCATTGACCAACCCACTAATGCACCGGGAAAATTATCCCATGGGCGTTTGGGGAAAGGCCGGCATCCGCGCGAAAGGCTAATGATCGGTTTTCTTGGGGCTCAGGCCGAACATGAACAAGTGTTCGAGGTATCGCGCCGCATCTTCAAAACGCCCCTCACCGCCCCGACCAGGACCGAGCACGGCGCGCACCTGGACTTCGAAGGCGGCATAATGTTGCGTCGTCGCCCAGATCGAAAAGATCAGGTGATAAGGGTCGGTGCGTGCCAGTCGGCCCTGGTCCATCCAGGCCAGCAGCACCTGGGCTTTCGCATCCACCAGCGTCTTGAGGTCGATCTCGATCATTTCACGAATGCGCGGCGCCCCCTGCAGCATTTCATTGGCAAAGAGGCGCGACTCGCGGGGAAAGTCCCGCGCCATTTCCAGCTTGCGCCTTATATAGGAGCGGATTTCGGGAAACGGGTCGCCATCGGCATTCATCTCCTCCAGCGGCGCCAGCCAGGTCTGAAGCAGGGCTTCGATCAGCCGGCGGTGAATCTCTTCCTTGCGGGGAAAGTAGTACAGCAGGTTCGGCTTGCTCATGCCGGCAACCACCGCGATCTGGTCGATGGTGGCGCCGCGAAAGCCGTGCAGCGAGAACACCTCCAGCGCTGCCTCAAGAATAATGTCCTGCTTCTCGCGCTGAATGCGCGTGAGCGGCCGGTCGCTCTGCGGAGGCGAGCCATCCCCTTTAAAAACTCGGTCAAGGCCACGCGTTATCGGCGCACTTTTCGCTTTGGTCGGCGGCATTTTCGCCTTGCGGGAAAGTTTGGGAGTGCTAACATTTTTCCAACTGGTCAAAATTTCCGGGCTTAACCGTTCGGCGTCAAGCGACAAATCGCAGACCGGTGCAGATTCAGCGGGAGCGGAACAAACTTGTCCAATTCAAATGCCGTGGTGCCGAACGACCTGAGCGCTTTCTGGATGCCCTTCACATCCAATCGCCAGTTCAAGAAGTCGCCACGCATGTTCGTTGCCGCCAAGGACATGCACTATACCACCAGCGACGGACGCCAGGTGCTGGACGGCACGGCTGGCCTGTGGTGCGTCAATGCCGGCCATGCCCGTCCGCGCATCGTCGAAGCCATCGCCAAGCAGGCCGCTGAACTCGATTACGCGCCGGCCTTTCAGATGGGGCATCCCAAGGCGTTCGAGCTTGCCAACCGTATCGTGGACATCGCGCCCGAAGGGCTCAACCATGTGCTCTTCACCAATTCAGGCTCCGAGTCGGTGGAAACCGCGCTCAAGGTGGCGCTCGCCTATCAGCGCGTCAAAGGGCAGGGCAGCCGCACGCGCCTGATCGGTCGCGAACGCGGCTACCACGGCGTTAACTTCGGCGGCATTTCGGTGGGCGGCATTGTCACCAACCGCAAGATGTTTGGCACCCTGCTGACCGGTGTCGATCACCTGCCGCATACGCATAACCTGCAAAAGAACGCCTTCTCCAAGGGCCTGCCCGAACATGGCCTTGACCTGGCCGAAGAGCTTGAGCGCATCGTCACCCTCCACGATGCTTCAACCATTGCCGCGGTGATCGTCGAGCCCGTCGCCGGCTCCACCGGCGTCCTCATTCCGCCTGCCGGTTATCTCAAGCGCCTGCGCGAGATCACCAGCAAGCACGGTATCCTCTTGATCTTTGACGAGGTCATCACCGGCTATGGGCGTCTGGGCACCCCGTTCGGCGCCGACTATTTCGGCGTCACCCCCGACATCATCGTGTCCGCCAAGGGTCTCACCAATGGTGTCATCCCCATGGGCGCGGTTCTCGTCACCTCCGAAATCCACGACGCCTTCATGGAGGGGCCTGAGCACGTCATTGAATTCTTCCACGGCTATACCTATTCCGGCAATCCGGTCGCCTCGGCAGCAGGCCTTGCAACGCTGGAGACCTACAAGGAAGAAGGTCTTCTCACCCGCGGTGCCGAACTGGCGCCGGTCTGGGAGGATGCGCTCCATTCGCTGCGTGGCGAACCCCACGTCATCGACATCCGTAATATCGGCCTTGTGGGCGCCATCGAGCTGGAGCCGATCGTCGGCTCGCCCACCAAGCGCGCCTTTTCGGCTTTCCTTCATTGCTATGAAAACGGCTACCTGATCCGCACCACCGGCGACATCATCGCCATGTCCCCGCCTCTGATCGTTTCGGAAGGGCAGATCGCCGAACTGATCGATGGCGTCCGGACCGCCCTGCGGAGCATTGCATGATGAACATCATCGAGAACGCCGTTGCCGGCAAACGCTACGTGTCCACTGGCCGCCGCGTGCCGGTCTTCAACCCCGCTACGGGGGAAGTCTCGGCTGAACTGCCCCTGTCGACGTTGAGCGAGCTCAACGAAGCGGTTGCTTCAGCCAAAAAGGCGCAGGTTGCCTGGGGCAACACCCCGCCCATGAAGCGCGCCCGCATCATGTTCCGCTTCAAGGCGCTGCTGGATCAACATGCCGATGATTTGGCGCGTGAAATCTCGCGCGAGCACGGCAAGGTGCATGACGATGCGCTCGGCGAAGTGGCGCGCGGCATCGACTGCGTGGATTTCGCCTGCGGCATTCCCCAGCTTTTGAAGGGCGAATTTTCGCGCAATGTGGGCCCGAGCATCGATTCCTATTCGGACCGCCAGCCGCTTGGTGTCGTTGCGGGCATCACCCCGTTCAACTTCCCGGCCATGGTGCCGATGTGGATGTATCCAGCCGCCATCGCCTGCGGCAATGCCTTTATCCTCAAGCCCTCCGAGCGCGATCCGTCTGCCTCCATGCTGGCCTGGAACCTCTTCATGGAAGCCGGGCTCCCCGAGGGCATTCTCAACATCGTGCATGGCGACAAGGAGATGGTCGACGGCATCCTTGACCATCCCGACATCAAGGCCGTGAGTTTTGTGGGTTCGACGCCGATCGCTGAATATGTCTATCAGCGCGGCACGGCCGCCGGAAAGCGCGTCCAGGCTCTGGGCGGCGCCAAGAACCACATGGTGGTTCTGCCCGATGCCGATCTCGACCAGGTCGCCGATGCCCTGATGGGTGCCGGCTACGGTTCGGCCGGCGAAAGGTGCATGGCCATCTCGGTTGCGGTGCCGGTCGGCAAGGAAACCGGCGATGCGCTGGTCGCCAAGCTCAAGCCGCGCGTGGAATCACTCAAGATCGGCCCGGCCACCGACAAGGATGCCGAAATGGGTCCGGTGGTCACCAAGCAACACCGCGACAAGATCCTGGGCTATATCGACGCCGGTGTGGAGCAGGGCGCCGAGCTTGTGGTCGACGGCCGCGGCTTTTCGCTCCAGGGCTATGAAGGCGGCTACTATGTCGGCGGCACCCTGTTCGACAACGTTTCGCCCGACATGACCATCTACAAAGAAGAGATCTTCGGCCCTGTTCTCTCGGTGGTCCGTGCAGAGAGCTACACCGACGCGGTAAAGCTGATCAACGACCACGAATATGGCAACGGAACCGCCATCTTCACCCGCGATGGCGACGCCGCTCGCGAATTCGCCGACAAGATCGAAGTGGGCATGGTCGGGATCAACGTGCCGATCCCGGTCCCCGTCGCCTACCATTCCTTTGGCGGCTGGAAGCGGTCCCTCTTTGGCGACCACTCCATTTATGGCCCCGAAGGCGTCCACTTCTATACCCGCCTCAAGACCGTCACTACCCGCTGGCCCGCCGGCATCAAGGGTGGCGCAGAATTCTCGTTCCCGACCAACAAATAGGATTTGTGCCCCATATGTCTGCCCCAGGAGAAAACCTTCGCATCAATGGTGATCGGCTCTGGGACAGCCTCATGGACATGGCCAGGATCGGCCCCGGCATCGCCGGCGGCAACAACCGGCAAACGCTGACCGATGAGGATGGCGAGGGACGCCGCCTGTTCCAGCGCTGGTGCGAGGATGCCGGCCTTTCCATGGGCGTCGACCAGATGGGCACGATGTTCATGACCCGGCCAGGCACCGACCCGGATGCGCTGCCGGTCTATGTGGGGTCACACCTGGATACCCAGCCCACCGGCGGCAAGTATGACGGCGTGCTGGGCGTTCTGGCCGGGCTCGAAGTGGTTCGCTCGCTCAACGATCTGGGCATCAAGACCCGCCACCCCATCGTCGTGACCAACTGGGCCAATGAGGAAGGCGCCCGTTTTGCGCCCGCCATGCTTGCCTCGGGTGTTTTCGCCGGCATCCACACCCAGGACTATGCCTATGGCCGCCAGGACCAGAACGGCAAAACCTATGGCGAGGAACTCGAGCGCATCGGCTGGCGTGGAGATGAAGAGGTCGGCGCGAGGCCCATGCACGCCTATTTCGAGTACCATATCGAGCAGGGTCCGATCCTTGAAGCCGAGAACATAGAGATCGGCGTCGTCACCCACGGCCAAGGCCTATACTGGCTGGAATTCACCCTGACCGGCCGCGAAGCCCATACCGGCTCGACACCCATGACCATGCGCGTCAATGCCGGCCTTGCCATGGCTCGCATTCTTGAGGCGGTGCAGGCAATCGCGATGGATCACCAGCCCGGCGCCGTAGGTGGCGTGGGCCAGATGAAGTTTTCGCCCAATTCCCGCAATGTTCTGCCCGGCAGCGTGGTGTTCACCGTCGACATCCGCTCACCCGA
>CAKTFF010000034.1 GCA_934553185.1 uncultured Devosia sp. | reverse complement strand
TTGTGATGATGTTGTCGCCGGTGGCAATGGCGCGGACGCCGGCAGCATCTTCGGACCATTTTTCCATCACTTGCGGGGTGGTGAAGGCATGGACTTGGCGATTTGCCGGGACTGGTAGAGCGGCTGGGCGTGCCTTGTTCTGGGGCTTGGAAACGGCGCCACGCGGCGGCCGGGCCACGGAAGTGCCTGACACGATGGCTGCGGGTTTCGGCTGGGGCTTATTCATCGTCTTCCTCGCTCTTCCCCCTTTTTGGGGTGGGCTTGGGTTCAGGTTCGGGGTCTTCGAGAGCCGGGCCACCATTGTGACCCATCATCGGATGCGGCGGCGCATCGCGAACTTCCATGTCCATGGTGTCGCGGATTTCATCGACGTAGATCCAAGGCTGGTGCCCGCCGGCGCCGCTTGCCTTTGCAAAATAGTCCGCTTGGTCTTTGAGCGATCCACGCAGCAGCGCGCCGGGGTTGAACTTGGGCTCGTAGATGTCCGCTTCTTCGTCTGACAACAGCGAGCGGCCGATCGCCTGTTCCCAGGCCTCGAACCACGGCCCGAGGGCATAGGCGACGAAGAACTGACCCAGCGCTTCAATGCCCGAGCCCCAGCTCGTCTCGTCGACCATCAACAGAGGGCGAGGCACGCCTGAGATGCGGCCGATCTCCTCGATCTGCAGCTTGCGTAATTCGTTCATCTGCGCGTCTTTGGCTGACGATCCGACCGTTTTGTACTCGGTGTCACCTTCGAGCAGCGGTGTGTTGCCGGCATTATCGGCGCCGACGTGACGATCCTGCCAAGACTTCTTCAAACGGTCGAAGGCTTCCTGGCTCAATTCGCCTTAGGTGACCAGAACACCGTCGACGAACGCGCCGTTCTTAAATACGCGGCCCGCAGCCAGCTCGGCGCTGAGGGCGAGTCCGATCGCTTCCTTGGCTTGCTCGACCAGCGAGAAACCATGCAAGCCGTCGAGCGACATGCCGCGCAGATGGAAAATGTCTTTGGCCTGGTAGACGATCTTGCCGCCGGTTTTAGGCTGATATTTGTAGACGACGGACCAGTCGTCGCGCTGCTCGACCTCCATGCGCTTAGGATCAAGCGGCACCAAGCGCAAAATCTTGTCCCGGCCGGGGGCGATCTGACGAGATCGAATAATTACGGCATATGCGTCACGATGAACCAAGGCCCTTAGCTGCATCAGCGCCCGGAAGTCGAAAGCGCTCTGCCAGTCGTTTGGCCGGCGATGTAGAAGGCGATGCAGCGGGTGATCAACGGCCTTTTTCTTGGTCGATTTCACCATCAGGTTGAGCGGCAGCATGCCGATCGAGTTCGCAATCAGGCTGCATGCTCGGAACATGGCCGGATTGCGCAAAGCGGTCTCAGGGTTCACCGTGAACCCCGACGCTGTCATCATCCCATCGCGCAGGAACTCGATTACGCGCGGGTCGGTGGTGGACAGGAACATGCCGCTGTCCCCATAGGCAGCCTGTGGCGAATAGCGGCTGCTGCTGGAAGGGCCTCCAAGCCCAAGAAACTGGCGAATGCCCATGGCTTAGACCATCCGGACGCCGCGGCGCTCGTAGGGCGAGCTCTTTACCTCTGCCATCTCGTTAGTTGCCGCGCCGACGGCCATCGCAATCGTCACCATGCCGTCGATCCTTCCGCGAGAGCGCTCTTTGTCAAAGGCGCGGTTTTCTTGGCCATCGCTGACCACGTGGGCGTTGGCCGCGCAGGAATAGGTCACTGGCGAGGCGTCGATTGTGATCGTTTTCTCAAGAATGCGATCTTCCAGCCGCTCGATTGAGCGCGGCATGGTCAACTGCTTGTCTTCAAACCGTACCAGCTTGCCTTGTGCATGGCTGACCAGCTTCAAGCCGCGGCCGGGCGGCTCGTCCGGCCCTTTGTAGCGCCAGACCGGAAAGCCGATTTCCTCGCAGGCGGCAACGAAGTCCGCCATGCCGGCCGGGTCGAACGCCAGGAACTCGACGTCGTTCGCCGAGCAAAGCTCCTGCACCTTGGCAGCGACGAAAGTTTTGTCGATCACCGCGCCAGGCACCGCCGTCAGGCAAGTGCTAGGATCCAGAGCCCACTTGTCATAGGGCGCCATGTCAGCACGCGCCCGATCCTCGATGCCGTCCTTGGTGGTCCAGTAGAACGTCTTTACCCACAGCTTGCCTTTGCCGTCGATCCAACAGACCGAAAGCGCGGTCAGGTCGTTCTTTTTCGACAGGTCGAGGCTCAGCCAGCACCTGAAGCCCTTCATCTTGGCTTCGTCGACTTTGCCCTGCACTGCAGCCCAGGCTTCTTCCGCAATCCAGAACTCGGTTGAGCCCACCGGAATGCCGAAGTAGAGGCGCTTAACCGACAGAGCCGTCGACAACAGTTGCTTGGCGGTGTTCACCCGACCCTGGATGTTCTCCAGCGGGAAGGTCACGCCCAGCGCTGGCAGCGCCTTGGTCCAAACCTCCGGAGTGTCGAACACCGTTTCGCGGTCAGCCTTGTCGACGCGGGCCACGAACGAGAACGCCTCGTCATCGTCGAACTCGCCCTTGGCGACCCGCTGGTAGAACTCCGAATATTCCGTGCCGACGATCTGGTTTGATGCCGGCGTGTTGGTGCCCAGCAGCATCAGCGCATCGCCGGGCATCTTGGCGATGGCTTCTTTCCAAAGCTCGATCGACGTGTTCGTCTTGAACTCGTGGATTTCGTCGGCCGCCACCAGCGTCGGCTTCGGCCCGGAGACCGCTTCGCCGTTGGCCAGCGCCTGGAACAGCGCCTCGTGCTCGGGAAACTCGATCTTCCAAGCGTTGTCACCTTCGCCGCGGATCAACACGTCGCCCCTGGCGGCCATGCTGTCCCCATCTTCGTGCCCAGGCGTGGTCGCCCGGCACATGGCCACGGCGTCCTTGAAGAGAACGTTTGCGGTATTTTTGTCCTGACCTATGGCAAAGGCTTTTGCTCGGTGGATCCCGTAGAACCCGACCATGTAGAGCCCGATCGCCGCCATCAACGGCGATTTGGCCTGGCCCTTTCCTGTTTCCAGCCATGCCGACCGGAACCGCATGCGCCCCGAACTCTTGCGCCATCCAAAGATCGAGCCTGTGCAGAACACGTGCCAAGGCAGCGGGTTGAACGGCTGCCCGACGTACGATCCTTCGGTGATCGGAAGCATCGCCGGCAAGAACCGGAGCGGCCGGGTGGCATGATCGATAGACCAGTGCAGCCCGCGGCCAGGGCCATCGCGCAGGTCGCGCATGTGGCGCTCGGCGGCGGCGGCTACCAGCTCGCCCACGACAAACTTGCCAGCCAGCGCATCTTGCGCCCAAGCTGTTACCGGGTCAGGCCGCTCCTGGCTTTCTCGTGAACTCATCGGATGCGCGAACCACCGTTTTCTTGCGCTCCGCCTTCGTCGCCGCAGACCGGCGCCGCGGCGAGAGACCAAATTCTGCTTCCAGGACCGCAGCGTCTGATGCCAGCTCGCGCATGGCCGCGAAGTGAGGGCTGGTCCTGGCGATGGCACGGGCATTGCCGCGCTTAGGCTTGGTCACAGCGCCATGCTCGGCGACTTCGCGGAGGCTGCGGTCATACAAGACGTAGGCGACCACCAGGCGCTGCAGGGCATGGGCGTTGCCAGCGGCCATCAGCGCCCGATCGCGGAGCTCGGTTGTGATCCGACGCCAGTGTTCAGCAGCGCCGGCAATTTCCAGCGCGTCGTTGAACAACGACTCCCAGTCGGGCTCAGGGACGATGCTGCCGGTGTCTTCGACAAGGTTCATGATTATAGCTCGACCCGCTTTCGCCCAGATCTTAGGATGCAGACTTAACCCGGAGGCGCCGATGACA
Organism: uncultured Devosia sp.; assembly: GCA_934553185.1. Classification (GTDB taxonomy): domain Bacteria; phylum Pseudomonadota; class Alphaproteobacteria; order Rhizobiales; family Devosiaceae; genus Devosia. The sequence continues at coordinate 7,701 of CAKTFF010000034.1, read as the reverse complement.
AAGGCAGACGAGATAGCGATCGCTGAAGCTCTAATCCAAGCAGATATGTTGCGCGTGCCAGGTGGTGCGCGGGGTGCTTTCGACAAAAGTCTGGGGCGTCCGGCTACAGATGCTGAGTGGTCAACGGTTCAGGACGCTTGGACCAAACTTGCCGATATGCCTATAGCCGAATTGCGAGGGTTTGCCTGGGCCAACCGTTACGACCGGAAGTAGATCGATGCACATCACCCCCTTAAGGGGGTGGCCTCAACTTTTGTTTCTGAATTTCGTCTCAGTGCGAACGCTTGCCCCAGCCGGTCCGACCCCCAGGGCACCCCAGACTTTGACTACCCCCTCCCCTTCCGTGACCAGAGGGGCTAGGCTGGCAACCCATCACCACCTGAGGGTTCGATCATGCCCAGCCGCGTCCACATGCCGTTGAAGGCCGAAGCACCGGAGCCCTTTGAGCTATTCCAGGGCTGCACCTTGCCCGCAGGCCGTTACGATGTTTGGGTTAGGGCAACTCCGAACGAGGGCTCAACACCCAAGTTCGATATGAAACTCACACGCGACCAGCTGAGGGACTTCGGTCAGTTCATGGCACGTGATGATGAACCCACAACGGTTGATGTGACGCCTCATGTGACCGGCGGCAACTTGGTGATCCTAGACTAATCTGTTCCATGGGTGATCGCCAACAGGCCGCCCGCTGATGTCAACCGCGCCTGTCACACGGCCATGCTCTTCACGTTGCTTCACCACGTCATGGTGATCGGGGCATAGCGGTTGCCAGTTTGCCCGATCCCAGAACAGAGTCTGGTCACCCCTATGAGGGACGATGTGGTCAACCACCAGATGGGCGCGGCGCGGGTTGGTCTGCAGTGACCCATCTATGCGCAGCGTGCCGGGGTTGAGTAGCCCAACCTTCTGACACGCCCGACAGAATTGGTTCTCAGGCCGGGCAAGGAAGGTAGAACGCGCCTTATCCCATGCCGAGGTGTAGCCGCGTTGACGAGCCCCTAAACGCCCCATCTCACCCCCAAACTTTTCGCACGTTTTCGTACGATTGTTGTTGAATGCCGTACGTTTTCGTGCGACTATCAATCATCGAAAACGGGAACAGAGAGGACATGAACCGAAACCAACTGATCCAACGCCTTAGGAAGTACGCCCGAAAGAACAAGCTCCACTTTGAGGTCGATACGAAAAAAGGAAAAGGATCGCACTACACAGTTACGGTCGGCGAAAAATGGACCATGGTCCAGTCCGATCTAACCCCCGGCAGAATAGAGCGTCTGCTGAAACAACTAGAACTGGACCCTGCCGATATCTAGGCGGGGCCCAGCCCTTCAAGTAACCGTAATAGGAAATCAAGGGACCATGCCAATGTCTGCATACCCGCTTAATTTTACCATCGAGGGTGACGACCATGTCGTCCGAAGTCGCGATCTGCCTCAGCTGTTGACCGCCGGTTCTACGCATGCCGAAGCCCTGGAGCTGGCGGAAGATGCGTTGGCCGTCGTGCTGCTGACCTATATGGAAAAAGGGATCGCTATCCCTCAGCCTTCCGCCGTAGAGCCGGGCGACGAACTGGTGTCGCCACCAGCGCCTGTTGCGGCAAAGCTCGCCGTATGGCGGGCGTTCATCGAGGCCAAAATCTCTAAGTCCGAACTGGCCCGCCGCATGAACGTCGCGGAAGGTGAGGTCCGTCGCGTGCTCGACCCGAACTATGGCAGCAAGCTTGATAAACTCGACCAAGCCGCTAGGGCGCTGGGTCGCCGCATACAGGTCGAACTAGCACCAGCGTAACTAATTCGCCCGCTTCCACCATCATGGAGGCGGGCGCTTTGTATTGCTATGCGAGCTTGAGTATCCGAAAAGGTGTGGCACACTATTTGTGGAGGACACCTAATGAACACCCATTCAGCCGACGACATGGCGCTGGCCGCCATAACCCTTCAGCTTGGCACTCTTAAAATTCTCGCTCAAAAGGGGATCTTGCAGGACGATGAAGCCAAAGACATCATGAACGAGGCTCTCAAGTCTCTAGGGCCAACGCACCCGCAGAGATCTGCCATTCTCCAGATTTTCAAAGATCTGGGCGCGTCGTGATTTGAGAACATGATACGGGCGGTCGGCATCTCGACTGCCCGGGTCCCTCGCGGCTCGGGTATCGCGGTGTTGCCACCGGCCTGCCATCGGATCAGAGATCGTCCAGCCACCAATCTAAGGCGATTTGCTCATGGTTTCAAGCGGCAAGTCAAGCTCGCGCATCGTCCCGAATAACGGCATCAATATCTTGGCCATTGTGCCGGTGATCTCGACAACCTTCACCTGGTGCTCGCGGAATGGTCCGTCCAAGATGTCCACGTTGTCCCCTGCCGCAAACTCCTGGCGCGTCCGCATGTGCCTTTGCGCTGCTGGTGCTCGGAGTATGCCGTTGGCGTAGACAGGCACGAAGTTGGCGAACGCCTCGCGATCAACCCTGTGCGGCCGTCCCTTCTTGCCGATCACGCCGGTGATAAGCGGCACGTCAGCAAGCCAGTACCAGGGCGGCATCTCGCCCGATGCAAACCCCGCAAATAGCAGCCTTGGCAAGATCGGAAACGCCTGCTCTTCCTTGAGGTGGCGGCTTTTCGTGTAGCGATTTGTGGATCGCCATCGGGTCTCAGTTGGGATGAACGTGCGAATACCGCGACCCATCAAAATGTGGCCTGCAACGTATTCTTTTTGAGGCACAGTGACGAACGCATACCAGTCCAGGCTGGTGTCGACGTTGGTCACCAGTTCCTTGGCGACTTGGAGCTTAGACACGAAACGACCTCACGGTTGAAGGTGAGGTCGGGCAGGCTGGTGTGACTGGTGAAGTTTGACGCAGATAGATCAGGAAATCAAGAGATCGATCAGCTTATCCCGGTCGCCGTCGCTTCCGAGTATGGCATCCACGACCTTTCGCAACTGACTGATGACTTCTTTGTTGTGCTGGATTGCTTCGTCCTTGGTGCTTATCAACTCACCACCGGGGCCAATATCACCGATGTCCATCTTCCCGGACGCGAACCACTCATTCTGTTGTTCAAGCAAGGCAATATGGTCTTTGTGACGCTCCAACGTTGTCTGCATTGCAGCTGATAATGCCATTTAAATCCTCCTAGTTTGCTCTCCGCTTTTTGCGGCATCGCTTGAACCACACACTGGCGAAAGCCTTCACCTTCGGCAAGCGGTGGGTGGCGGCGAAGGCACCAGCCTCGGTGTCCAGCCCTATTGCATGGCCGCGAATGGCGTCGGTGATCGCGTCCGGCTCGACCTGATCCGCGAACTCGGGATCCATGATCAGCAGTTCGGCCGCTTTGATCTGCAACGCGGTAACTGGGTTCAACTCTGCACTGGCTAGGACTTCAAGCACTTGGCGGGCACGCATGGCGCCGCGCCGATCGATCAGGCCGCGGATGGCGCCGATCGCGACGGTCTCGCGCGCCGCGAACCGGCCATTGCTGCCGGGGTAACGTAGCAGCCTGAGCCCTGCCCGTTCGCAAACCTGCTTGACGGTTTCGGCTTCGGGATCGCCGGATGCCAGTTGCGCCCAATACATCTCCAGCGGAGAGACGTTTTTGCGAGCGCCGTTCACATTGACGAAGGTTTCGGCCTCGGCCGCCGTGCCGGTGGCGGTGATGATGATGGCGGGTACGACGCTGACCTTAGGGTGGCGCTTGGCCGCTTCCAGCCGGTGCTGGCCGTCGATGGCATGGTATCGGCCGTCCGCTGCTGGGGCGACCACAATGGCGCCGAAGCTATCCCATGCGAACCAGTCGACGATCTTCTGCACCCTGCCCTCGTCAAGGCCGCGCTGGTAGGTTGCGTCTATGTCGATCAGGGTCTTGTCCAGCCAATCAAGAGCTGGCACTTCGCCAGGGTCGCGGAAGGTGGTCTCGGTCATTGCTGCGCCCTCATGAGCTGATGAACATCATTCCAGTCAGTGTCGACGCTGGGCGGGATTTCCACCTGCGTCATGATCTTGCGGGTGATTTCAAGCCGGTTCGCCAGGGTGAACGCGGCCTTCTGACCGTCCTTGTTCGCGTCGTGGTCGCCGAAAATGATGATGTTCTTGAAGCCTTCCGGCGGCTCCCAGACTTGCATCCGTCCTGAATTAAGTGCCGCCCAGACCGGGATCTGGTGCATGATCGAGGCGGACAACGCCGTTTCCACGCCCTCTGCAATGCCGAGAAGCGAATGCTTGGGCTCGAGCCGCATCAACCGCACGGCACCCCCATCGGGCAGTTTGCCCAAGGTCAGGCGCGCATTCTTCATCGGCGCCTTTTCTCCGGCCAAGGTGAGGAAGGTCCGCTGTAAGCCCGTCAACTCGTCATTCAGGTCGACGAAGGCCGACAGCATTCCCGGCAAGGTGCGCTCTGGGCCGTATGGTATGGCCGGGTGGTAGCGAAGGGCCCGGCTTTGCACATCAGCGCCCAACCGGCGCCGCAGGTAAACGCCTGCAGGATTGTCCTTGGCGACTGGCACCGCTGATCGCCAGATGGCGACCAGATCCGCGTGCTTTATGGATGCATCGGGGTCTGTCGACGGCGCTGGTGCCAGCGCTGGGGCGCTGTCGGTGCCAATCACCGTTTCCACAAGCCGCGCCACGTCCGCAAACTCGCTGAGCCCCTTGAGGTCCATCAGCAACGCGAAGCCATTGCCGGCGCTGCCGTTGGCGTTTGCCGTCTCGGTGCCGTGAGACTGATTGCAGAACCAGGTGCCGTGCCGATCCTTGTCGTCGAACCGGAAACGGTCGTTGCCGCCACATACCGGGCAGGCTGTGCCCCGGTTGGTTAGAAGCTTGGCGTCGACACCCAGCGCCGGCAGGATTTCCCGCCAGCGGCCCTGGGCGCGGTTCTTGATGGGGGTTCTATGCTGAAGCATTCGAACCTCCCTTGGCTTTGGCTGCCTTCTCCATGCGTTTTGCGTACTGGATGCTGCCCGCACGGACCCAATTGTGAACTTCCACGTCGGGCGGCCTCGGCACGGCTCTAAGGCCGCGAGGCCATACGCCGAACCGATCCTTGTAGCGGTGGGAAGCCCAGCCCTCGCTCTTGCCGCGTTGGTCCACATACCAGAGCAGCCCCGACCAGAACCGCTGCTTGGTCTGGGTGTCGGCTTTTGCCTTCCCACCCGCCACCTGGAATAGTTCGCCAGCCGCTGTCTCGATCTCCTGCCGTTTCGCCGGTGCGAACCCGCATTCAGGGCAAGCATGAACCCCTGCAGGTTTGAGGGCGTGACAAGAGGAACATTCCTTGGGTAGCAACAGTTCGCGGACCTTCTTTACTGTCGCCTTCTGCGTGTCCTTCCGCTTGCCGTCGTCGAGCTCGTCATGGTGGATATCGGTGACAAAACCCAGGTTAAGGGTGGTGTCCGAATGGTCGAAGATCAGGCAGTCCGCCTTGCCCTGCGCTGTTCGCAGGCCGCGACCAATAATCTGCACGTAGAGCATTTCGCTTTTGGTCGGCCGCGCCAGGATGATGGCTCGAACGTCCCAGTCCACGCCCGTGGTCAGGACGCCCACATTGACCACGACCTTGACCCTGCCGTCAGCAAAAGCTTGAGCAATGACCTTGCGCTCCTCGCGCTCGGTAAAGCCATCGATATAGCCGGTGGTCACCCCCGCCTTCTCGAATTCGTCGGCAAGTGAGCGCGCGTGAGCCCTGTTGACGGCGAAGCACAGCGTCGGTCGGTTTTCGCCCTTGGTGAGGTAAGTCGTGACGATGTCCGCCGTGAGCTTCGGCTTGTCCATGGCTTCGGCAGCACCAGCCTCGTCGTAGTCACCGGCAACCGTCTTGACGCCGGTCAGGTCAGGGTGGGACGGCGCATATGCCCGGTAAGGCGTCAGCCGTTTCTGATCGATCAATTGCTGCAGTGTCACCGGTCGGATCAGGTCGGTGTAGTGCTTGCCCAAGCCCTTCGACCAAGGCGTTGCGCTTAACCCGATGAATGGGAGCGTGGTCCGCTCCGCCATCCATGCGATGATGACCTTGAACAGCTGGTGCGCCTCGTCGACGATCACCAAATCGGTTTCGGGCAGCATGCGCCTGGCCAAGGTCTGCACACTGGCTACCTGAACCGGCTGCGAGCGATCAGTGCCGGGATGGTCGGCTTGGATCACGCCAACGCAGGTCACACCGTACTTAGCCAGTCGCTCGACGGTCTGGTCGATCAGTTCAATCGCCGGGACCACGAAGACGACGCGCTTGCCCTTAGCCAGAACGCGCTGGATGAACTTCACGCCGGTCTCGGTCTTGCCGGCGCCTGTCGGCATCTGGACCATGGGCCGCAACCGTCCAGCAGCGACGGCGCTGTAGGCTTCGTCGATCGCTTGTTGTTGGTAGTCATACAGGACCAGGGTAGAGGTCGAGGTCACCATCCTTGGTCCCCCTCCCTACTGTGGTCTACTGGTAGATCTTCCTTTACCTGGACAGGTTTCTTCCTACCCCTTCCTCCTCCATCCTCCCCTCCCTCCTCCATCTGCGGAGGCTTTTCCCCTTTTGGGGGAAGAGGTTCCGAAACGGCCGCAGGTAAGCCGACGTAATTGCGGAAGTCGGCAGGCATAGGATGTATGTCGTTGGGGGATTTCGGGCGCTGGAACCTGCGGAAGTTCCGAATTGCGCCGTACTTACGTCCTTCGACTTCATACCCCGCCACCGCGTCAATCGAGACCAGTTCGGCAAGTAGGGTATCTATGTCCACATGGTCTGCAGGAAACAGACGCATCTTGATAGTGGTCAGCTTCCACTCGAATATGCCCTTATCGTCGGCTTCGACACCTAATCCGAGGAATAGCAGCCGAGCGTCCCGGCTGACTTGAACCAGGTCTTCGTCAGTAAAAAAGCCGGGGTGAATTGAGCGGATGCGGCTCATACCCTTGCCACCCCCATGACGTCAGCGAAGGCGTTCCAGGCGGCGACCAGCTCCGCGGCATGGGGAAGGTTGGGATCGGCTTCGTTCTGGCGGAATGCGACCTTGTAAGCCCGGAAAGCCGCGCGTTGCGGATCCTGCTGCAGGTCGATGACCATGCAAGTGCCGACCAGGTGGGTGATTTCAATGTGGCCCTCGATTTCAGCCATGGCTTCGCCGTCCACGATCAAGTCGTGTTTCATGGTGGTGATTTCCTTGAAGAGGTCGGCGGCGAGCGTCACACCAGCCTGCCCGACCGAGATGATGGGGAGGGTTCAGGCCGGCGCCGGGCCCTCGCGTGCATGCAGGTGCGAGATCATGCGGCTAGCGCCCGGCGCGCGCGGATATAGCCACGCATTTCCTTCGCGTGACTGATTGAACCCCGTCCTATGGCCTCAAGCTCATCGGCACGGGCTTCTAGCTCTGCATCGGTACATAAGCCGGTTGGCACTAGGACCAGCTCACCACCGCGTTGCATCGTGTATGCCTTCTCCAGGTGCTGGAACCCATCCATGACCAGTTGAGGGTCGGTTTGAGCTTTGGGCTGGTACTTGCCTACAGCGCGCTTCACCATCTGATGCAGTTGCTGGTGGGCACAGACACGGTAAAAATCGGCGTTCTCACCATCGATCTCTCCCATTTTCTCGATGATGCTCAGAACCGCCCACTCGACCCGGGTGACTAGGTTGTTGTTCACACGCTCTTCAATCAGGGCATGTATCTTCGCCATGACGCTCTGTTCGGTCATCTTTACATCCCCGTGATGATGCGGTCGTGGAC
>CAKTFF010000033.1 GCA_934553185.1 uncultured Devosia sp. | reverse complement strand
GTTTGGCCTGAGTTCGCCCTCCACCAGGGCGGTCCAGAACCGTGCGCCGGTCGCAATCGCCTCATCGTTGAAGTCATAGCGCGAATTGTGGTGCAGCGCCCCGTTCACCGCCGGCCCGTTGCCCAGCCACACATAGCAGCCCGGCACGCGGCTGCCGAATTCGGCGAAATCGTCACCGGCGGTGGACGGGGGGAAGTCCATCACCACCGGCTTGGCTGTCGCAACCCGCGCCGCCGCCAACGCCGCCGCCGTCGCCGTCTGCTCGTTGACTACCGGTGGGATGCGCCGGATAAAACGGTAATGCGCCTCGATGCCGAACATGGCCGCCACCCCATGGGCCAGTTTGCCGATCTCGCTTTCGAGCTGGTCGCGCACCTCTGCCGTATAGGCCCGGGCCGTGCCCCCGATCCGCACATCGTCGGGGATCACGTTGAGCGCCCGGAAGTCGCCGCCTTCGATGGCACAGGCGCTGACCACCGCCGGCTGCAGCGGATCGACCACCCGCGCCACAATGGTATGAATGGCGACAAGGAAATGCGCCGCTGCCGTCAGGGCATCACGCCCCAGATGCGGCTTGGCGCCATGCGTTCCGACGCCACGGAACACAACCTCCCAGCTGTCCGACGACGCTAGTTGCGGCCCGGCAACCACGGCCATTTCGTCTGTCGCCAGGCCCGGCATGTTGTGAAGCCCGTAAACGGCGTCCACCGCGAAGCGCTCGAAGAACCCATCCGCGATCATCGCCTTGGCGCCACCCCGCCCTTCTTCGGCGGGCTGGAAGATGAAATGCACCGTGCCTGAAAACGCCTTGGTCCGCGCCAGGTGCCGCGCCGCGGCCAGCAGCATCACGGTATGCCCGTCATGGCCGCAGGCATGCATGGTGTTGGCGGTCCCCGACCGGTATTCCATCTCGCCCAGTTCCGGCATGGCCAGCGCATCCATGTCGGCGCGCAGCGCAATCGCCCGACCGCCCTCGCCTGCCCGCAAGGTCCCGACGATCCCGGTCTTGCCCAGGCCGCGATGAACGTCCACCCCTGCCTCTTCCAGCATCCGCGCGACGATCGCGCTGGTGCGCACTTCCTCAAAGCCCAGTTCGGGATGAGCATGAAGGTCGCGTCGCAGAGCGATCATTGCATCGCGCTCAAAAGGATCGTTGTCGCCGCTTGTCATCGATACGCTAAGCTCTTGCAAAATATAGCTGCCCATAGCATCCCCAATCTTACCGCTCCAGGGAGGAAACCGCATTGCCCCTCGAACCCCATCAGTTCTGGCAGCATATCGATCCGACCGGCACCCATGACACCGCGCCGTCGGAAGGCTGGGCGGATGGTTATCCGGCCACATTGCCGGACGGGCGGCAATTGCTCCTGCCCATTCGCGTGCTGCCGGGCGACGGCACGCAGGCGGTCGCCTCGCTGATCATCAACCAGGCCAGCTTCGCCGTCGAAGATGCCCTCGCGGCCATGGTGGCGGACCTACTGGCGCCCCATGCGCCCGAGGTCATCATCGGGGTGCCGACTTTGGGCCTGCCACTCGCCAACAATGTCGCCCGCCGCCTGGGCCACAGCCGCATGGTTGCCCTCAGCACATCGCGCAAGTTCTGGTACCGCGGCGATCTTTCAGCGCCCATGTCGTCCATCACCAGCCCCACTCACCAGAAGACGCTGTTTCTCGATCCCCGCTCCCTGCCGCTGCTCGAAGGCAAGCGCGTCGCGGTGATCGACGACGTGGTCAGCTCCGGCACCTCGATGGCCGCAGTGATGAGCCTTCTCGACCGGGCAGGCGTTGAGCCGGTGGTGATCGCCGCCGCTATGCTGCAGGGCCAAAAATGGCAGGACAGCCTGGCGCCCTGGCGCGAGCGGATCGTGGCGCCGCTCGTTTCGCCGCATCTGGAAAAAACCGCTTCAGGCCACTGGCTTCCCGTCGCGCCCTAGAGGCTTTCGGGCGGTTCCCATTCGGGCCAGTCCACCGCATGCTCTTCCCATTCGTCGGGCGCCACCTCAAGTTCGGCAAAGGTCCGCCCGCGCGCCGACACGCCCACATCCACCACCGTCTGCGGATCGCCCGAGATCAGCGGATGCCACCAGGCCAGCCCCTTGCCCTCGGCAATGCGGCGATAGGCGCAGGTGGTGGGAATCCACTTGATCTCGCGCACATTGGCTGGCGTCAGCTTGATGCAGTCGGGCACCTTGGCCTGACGGCCCGGATAATCGGTACACCCACAGGTATCCCCGTCCAGAAGCTGGCAGCGGACATCGGAGGTGATCAGCGTGCCGGTGTCCTCGTCCTCGAGCTTGATCAGGCAGCAGCGCCCGCATCCGTCGCAGAGCGCTTCCCACTCCGCATCGGTCATCTGCTCCAGCGTCTTGTCGTCCCAGAAGGCCATTGTTTACTCGAAGGCTGCTAAGCGTGTTGCCCGTTTGCTCTTGTCCGGGGCGGAGCGCAATCATATTCCAGCGATGCGATTGCGTTGAGAGCATGGAGCGGACAACAGTCCGTGAGCTCAGGTTCAGAGGGTTTTTGTGACCGATCCGTTCTACCGTAAGGAAAAGCGCAAGAAAGCTGGCGGCATGCTGGCAGCCGATGCTTGGCTCGACAGCTCGCTTTACGAGTTCTGGCAGTCGGTGGGCCGCGGCTACCGGCGCTTTCAGGACTTCATGAGCATTTTCCACGTTTCCGGCATCAAGCGGCTTTTCGTGGAGTTGCTGAGTGATGGCTTCTCGTTTCTGGCGATCGGCTGCGTGCTGATGACCGCCCTCGCCTTGCCCGCTTTCGACGCCACGGCGTCAGGCGAGTTCAACAAGGCGGAAGACTACTCCGTTGTTTTCCTTGATCGTTTTGGCACCGAGATCGGCCGCCGCGGCATTCGCTCGGACGATTCCGTCGCCCTGGCCGACATGCCGGACTATCTTCTTAAAGCAACGCTCGCGACCGAAGATCGTCGCTTCTACGAACACTTCGGCATCGACGTCGTCGGAACACTTCGCGCGCTCGCCAGCAATGCTGCGGGCGACAATGGCACGCAGGGCGGGTCTTCGATAACCCAGCAACTTGCCAAGAACCTGTTTCTGTCTTCCGAACGCACGCTTGAGCGCAAGATAATCGAGGCATTTCTAGCCGTATGGCTGGAATGGCACTACACCAAGGACGAAATACTTAAACTGTACTTCGACAAGGCCTATATGGGCGGCGGCAATTTCGGTGTCGTCGCGGCCTCCGATTATTACTTCGGCAAGCAGGTCCAAGACATCAGTCTTGCTGAAGCCGCCATGCTGTCAGGCCTGTTCAAAGCCCCCACCCGCTATGCGCCGCATGTCGATCTTGCCGCCGCACGCGGTCGGGCAAACCTGGTTCTTTCCAACATGGTAGCGTCTGGCTTTCTCACCGAAGGTCAGGTCACAGCTGCCCGCCGGCATCCCGCGACGCCCATCAGCCGCATCGAAGACGCCAATTCTCCCAACTATTTCCTCGATTGGGCTTTCGAGCAAAGCAAGCAAAAGATCGAAACGAGCCAGCACGCCACTAATAATTTCGTGGTGCGCACGACCATAGATACAACACTGCAAAAGTATGCCGAAGAAGCCGTTGTGTCCACTATTCTGGAACAGGGCGAACAATACGACGTGCAGCAGGCCGCCATGGTAGTCACCGACACCCAGGGCGCTATCCGCGCCATGGTCGGCGGCACCGACTACGGCAAATCCCAGTTCAACCGCGCCATCGTCTCCACCCGCCAGCCCGGCTCGGCGTATAAGATCTTCGTTTATGCCGAAGCTTTCGAGCAACTCGGCCTCACTCCGGCCGATACCATTACCGACCGCCCCGTCTGCATTGGCAGCTGGTGCCCGCAAAACTATGGCCGCTCCTACAAGGGCAATGTTTCGCTCGCTTCTGCTTTCGCGCAGTCGCTCAATACTGTGCCGGTCACCCTCTCGATCAAGACCGGCCGCGCCCCAATCGCCGAGCTCAGCCACCGCATGGGCCTCCAGGCCGATTACCCCGTCACCGCCTCGCTGGCGCTCGGCGTTGCCTCGGTTTCGGTCCTCGACATGACCTCGTCCTACGCCGTTCTCGCCAATCGCGGCCTTGCGACCCCCGCCTATGGCATTACCCGCATGACGACCCTCACCGGCGACATGGTGTTCGAGGTCGATCCCGAGGCACCTCGCGAACGCATCCTGAGCGAAAACACCGTTGCCAACATGAATTCCATGCTTCGCGGTGTGGTCACCGGCGGCACGGGCCGACGCGCCGAGGTCCCCGGCGTTCCGGCGGTGGGCAAATCAGGCACCACCTCATCTTATCGCGACGCGTGGTATTGCGGCTTCACCGGGAACTACGTGGCCGCGGTCTGGTTCGGCAATGACGACTACCATGCCACTAACGACCTCACCGGTGGCACGCTGCCGGCCATCGCCTGGCAGAAATTTATGGCCTACGCCCACACCAATATAGAGGTTCAGCCCGTGTTCGGCGTTGATTTCGTGCCTGAGCCGGCCATTGTTGCCGAAGCCGAGCCCGACGCTCTGCCCGAAGAAGTCGAGCAGCGCCCCCCCAGCCTCACCCCCGCCGCCGCCCGCAAGCTTGCCGACCTCGCCGACCGTCTCGCCGCCACGATCGGGAGTGCTACACCTCCTGCGGACCAGGCGAGCGTTGAGGCGCAGTCCTCTGCGACCCCCCTGTAGTGCTTGACTAATCCCCTTGACGTGAAGGTCGCCGGTTACGCCAGACATCTGCTCTGATCACTATCGCCCTTCCGCCAGCTTCTTGCGCTTGCTACAAGCGCGGCAGCCACTCTGCGTGCAGGTTAGCCGTTCATGCCCTCTTTCGCCTCGTTGAGCCGCTGAACCGTGCGCTTTGTTCTTTATTTGCTGATGATGTGCGCGGTGGCGCTGGGCGTTGGCTTTGGCCTCAGCTGGTTTGCCCTTTCGGATGGTCGCCTGTTCGGTCAGGCGCAAGTCGGCGTCTGGCAAGCCTGGCCCGATGTTGGCGCGGCCGCGCCGAACCCCTACACGCGCAGTCACCTCGCCCGCACTGCCGCTTTCGTTCTCGGCCAGGCCGAAGGGGTGGAGTTTACCGCCACGTCAGACACTGCAGGTGACGCCCTCACGAGAAACTGCTCATACCGCATTGACGGCCTGACGCCGCTGGCAACCTTCTGGACACTTGCGGCAGTGGACGAAAACGGCATCAACATCGCAGCGGGCGATGTGCCACCTGTTATTCGCAGCAGCAGCCTCGCACGGGCGGGGGATGGCGCTATCTCGCTTCATGTCAGTAGCCAGCTCCAAGGCGGCAACTGGCTCGAGGTGGCAGGTGATGGGCCGTTCCAGCTGATCCTAACGCTTTACGACACGTCCGTATTTTCCGGCTTTTCGAGCGACGCCGTGATGCCCACCATCACGCGGGAAGACTGCCGATGATGCGCTTTCTCCTTTGGCTGATTGGCGGCGTGGTGCTTGGTGGCATCATCCATCTTGTGGTCATTCTGACCCTGCCGGCGCTCGCCGAGCAGTCCATCTGGAGTCGGGTGGCCGATCTCGAGGCAGACAATCGCATGGTGGTTCTGCAGCAGGTCCTGGCAGGCGATCTCAATCCGCTACGGCTTGATCCGGCGCTGAGCTATGGCGTCTGCCGGGTCGATCTCAGCCAAGGGCCTGCTTATTTGAGCGGCATGTTGCCCGATGCCTTCTGGTCGGTTGCCCTTTTTGATCGCTCCGGCAGGGTCACCTATTCCACCACCAACCGCGACGGTATCGGTCGAACGGTTGAAATGGGTATTTTTAATGCCGACCAGACGAGGCTCCTGGCCCAGCAGCAGCTCGACGTTGCCGAGGGTCTGCTGGTGGTCGAGGCTGATACCGACGAGTTGTTGGTGCTGATCCGCCTGGCGCCCCCACACCAGGCCATGCGCCAACGTTTCGAAGCCGAGTTGAGCACCATCACGTGCGGCCCTCGTTCGCAAACCGCAACCGTGCCAGCATCAGCCGGGTAGAAGAAGGGCAGTCCGGCCTCTCATTGCAGCGCCAGTCCGCCCAAAGCCAGCGCTAACACCACGATCCATGACGGCGCCTTCCAGACCACAAGGGCCACAAAACCGGCTGCTGCAGCCACGAAATCCAGAGGCTGCATGATGCTGCCGGTCCAAACCGGGTCGTAAAGCGCTGCCGCCAGAATTCCCACCACGGCCGCATTGGCGCCCCGCATGGCCGCCTGTGCCACAGGCCTTCGCCGCCAGCTATCCCAGAAAGGCAGCACGCCGATCAGGAGCAGAAATCCCGGCAGAAAGATCGCCACCAGCGCCAGTGCAGCGCCGGCCAGGCCGCTATCCACTGCGCCTAAATAGGCCGCAAAGGTGAAAAGCGGGCCGGGCACCGCCTGGGCTGCGCCATAGCCAGCCACAAAGGCGTCGCGATTGATCCAGCCGGTGGCGACGGTTTCCGCGTCCAGCAAGGGCAGCACCACGTGGCCTCCGCCAAACACCAGGGCGCCTGCACGATAGAAACCGTCAAGGATGTCCAGGCCATGCCACGCCGTGGCGCTAGCCAGAAGCGGCAGACCGGCAAGCAAAACGGCAAACAGCACCAGGCAGGCAGCGCCCCGTTGACGACTGACCGGAAAGCCCGGTGGGCGGGAAAGCTGCGCCCCTTCGCTGCGGCACCAGATCAACCCGGCTCCCGCGCCCATCGCAATGGCCACGACCTGGCCCGGTGAGCCCGCCACCCCGACCGCAAGGGCTAACGCCACAACGGCAATGCTGGCCCGCTGCCGATCCGGCGCCAGGCTCCGCGCCATGCCCCAGACGGCCTGCGCTACGACCGCGACCGCTGTGAGCTTAAGTCCATGCAAGATGCCTTGAGCAATCGGTCCCTCAATGAGGTTGGCGCCCGCAGCCACCGCCACCAGCAGGAGCGCCGAAGGGAGGGTGAAAGCAAGCCAGGCCATCAGCGCGCCAAGCGGGCCGGCCCGATGGAGCCCAAGGGCAAAGCCGACCTGGCTGGAGGCCGGACCGGGCAGGAATTGGCACAGCGCAACCAGCTCGCCATAGTCAGCTTCATTCATCCAGCGGCGGCGCGCGACGATCTCGTCACGAAAGTAGCCAAGATGGGCAATCGGCCCGCCAAACGAGGTTAGGCCGAGTTGGAGAAACACCAGGAAAACTTCGCCGGCTGTTCCCTCCCGTGCCGCAATCCTCAATGGCGCCTCCTTATGTGCTACTTGGGAAGCACGATCTCGGTATCGCCGATATTGTGGAAGCGTGACGGTATGACGACAGTTCCGCTGGCCCACTTGCCTGTGGCTCCAGCGCAGAAGTCGTGGCGATTGGCCCGCCCGACAAACACCAGCAATCGCGCCAAGGCTTCGTTCACTGCCAGCGATTGCTCATGTGGGGTTTCCACCAGAAGGCTGTCCAGCGCGAAGTCATAGCTGTTGGCGCGGTAATTGAGCGCGCGAACAAACCAGGCGATAAAGGCGTCATTCTCATATTTCCGGGCGCGCATTTCTTCGCCCATGCGTGGTGCCAGTCCCGCCTGCAGACCGGCATAAGCGACTGCCCGCTGCCGATCGATCTCGATCACCGCACAGATCGCCTTGAAGGTGCCCGGCAGCGTATCAATGTCGGCTGTGATGTGCCGCCCTACCGTCGAGTAGCGGGTTCGCGACGACTGATAAGGCGTAGACTTGAGCCAAAGGTAGTAGCGCTCAATGGTGAATACGTCATCAGATGGCGGCGTGATGCGCGTCCTTTGCAGTTCAGCCAGGCTATCGAACTGCCAGTCCAGAGCATGGGCGGCCACAAGGAAGCGCCAGACGCGATCATGCATCTCCCTTTCCTGGTCGGTCTGGTTGAAGCCCGACACCGGCTCGCCCCGGCTGTCGGCCAGCGCATCACCGATGGCAGGCATGGCGACGTCATGGGTGAAGCTTGGCGCGGCGCGGCCAAAATCGCCCACCGGGCGCGAGACCGAGCAGGCAGAAAGGCACAAGCCCGCGATCAGTGCCGCGGAAAGCGTCAGCCTTTTATCCACGCTTGCGCGTGGGCCGCGTAGGATCGAACCGCGCGGGTGCCGGCTGGATTGGCCCCCGTTCATAGCGGACCCCAGTGAAAAAGATGATCTGGGCGCTGCCGGATGATCCAGCCTGTTTCGGCGCCGTGCGGCGCTGCTGATTGAACTCGACGAGCTTTCCCAAGCTGTCCTCCATTGATCGCTCCCCCATTCTCACTTGGAGGCCACGGTTCGCATTGCTGATCAGCCGTGCGACGCCCCTCGCAACAGCCGGTGATGGCGCCATTAAGAGATCGTCAAGGTTAACAGTCCGCTAACGAATTGGCGGCAAAAGTGATCAGGCATCGAATGTGATGCGATTCTCGACAGACGGTTTCAGACACATGCTTGGTTTTCAGCCATACGAGACGTTTCAACTGCTGATCGAGACCGGCGGAGTCGATCGCACCAATACGCTGCTGATCGCGGCCTGCGACGCCTATGCGCGGCGCGGCAAGCCCACAGCTCCCGAAATGGAACAGTTTGAAACCTTGGCGGGGCGGCTCTTTCCCGTTGCCAGCGCACAGGCGCGCGCCAAGGGCGCTGCGATCCTGGGACGCGCCGAAACCTTGTCCCCGGCGCTTGAAAAGTTGGTGATCGACAACATCGGGGAAGACCTCAACAGCTTCCTCCAAGGCGCGGTCGAGCTTTCCGAAACCACCATGATCGGCATTATCGCCGGTGGTGACATTCCGGCGGCCGCAACCCTTGCCGCGCGCGCAGATCTGTCCAACGTGGTCTTGGCCAAGCTCTTCCAGCTCAATTCTCGCAAGGTCTATCGAGCATTAGCGGGCAATACGGGCATCGCGCCGCGCGGCGCTTACCTCAGCGCGCTGGCTCGATCTGCCCAGATGGACCACATGGTCGCTGAATCGCTGGCAAAGCGCGACGACTTCGACGCAGCCCTGCTGGCCCCCGCCTTTTTCGACCTTTCCGATGATGACCGGGTCAAAGTTATCCGCGCCTTTACACAGCGCGAGACACCCCCTGCCCCGATCCGCCGTACCATCGAGCAACTTACCGTAGCCAGCGCCGACCTGACCAAGGCACTGATGAAGCTGTTCAGCGAAAACCGCCGCCCTGAAGTCACGCGCCTGCTGTCGCAGATCACCGGCCTTGACGAAGTCCGCTGCGGGCAGATTGCCCATGACGTGACCGGCGCATCCTTGTTCGTGATCCTGCGCGCCTTTGGCTGCACGGCCTATGACGGGCTCAAGGTCTTGATCCATGCTACAAGCCACGACAGCGAGCGCTCCCGTTCGCTGGCCGACTTTGCGACGCTGTTCGGCAATGTTTCGCCTGACGCCATGGCCTACCTGATGAGCGCATGGCGTGGGGAAGTGAACCTCCTCGAGCTCAACAAGCCTGAATACAAGGCAGTGGTGGACAATAGCCGCCGGGCATCGGCAGCGGGACTGAAGCCTGCCACGGGCAATGTGGTCGATCAAGCGATCGAGGCCCTGGCGCGGATCAGCGCGCGCCGCGCCAGCTAGGCAACAATCTCGATCCCCAGATCATCGCCGCGCAGATCAAGACTGAGCACCCAGAGATCGGGGTCAAAATCGACCTCGCGCCGGATGCGTTCGGCCACCTTGGCCGGTTCGGCATGGTCGAAGCGGCGCTGAAACACTAGGCTCGCATCGTCCTTGCGGCTGGCCATCGGCGCCGGGGTAAACAACGAGCGCGTTCCATCGAGGTGATCGACCTCGATAAAGACCTGTCCGGCTATGGGATCCCCGCGCCGGGCATAGACGCAAATGTGACCCAGATCGTTGTGGCGCCGCACGAACACGGCGCACCACAGATCGCTGTGCAGCGCACTCACTAGATGGTTGCGCCAGCCTGGCGCAGCAGTTCCACAAGGTCAGGGTTAACCTGCCCGGTGACGGTGTAGCTGTGAAAGTTCTCGAACTCCCGGATGGCCTTGGCTGTGGCATCTCCCGGGTGACCGTCGATCGAGCCATGGTAGAAGCCAAGGCTCGCCAGCCCTTTCTGGATGCTGCTGACCAACTCGACGTTGTTGGCCGGCTGCACGGCAGTGGCGGCGAGTACGGCCTGCGGCGCGGCTTCGGCCGGTGCGGCGGCTTCGGCCGGACGTGGTGCCACCATCGGTTCGAGCGATGCGACCTGGATCTTGGCCGGCATGGGCTGGGCTGCTGTCGCCATCATCGGCAAGGCTGTCGCCGTATCCGCAACCGGCTGCGTTGCGGCCGTGCGGCTGCCATCTATGGCAGCAACAACCGAGTCGATCGTTTGCGCGGCAGTGTTGCTGATGGTTTCAGTCGCCGGAGCGACCTGGGGCAACTGCGCGACGCGTTGCGCGGGCGTGACCGGCTCGACAGCGGCTGGCGCTGGCTGCACGATAGTGACGGCCTCCTGCGCCACCGGCTGCGGCGGTGCCTCGGCGACAGGCACACGCCCGGACGCGTCCGAGCGAAGAATGGCATCGATCACATCCGGGGTCATGGCCCCGGTCGGCGCCATGTTGTTGCGCTGCTCGAACAAGCGAATGGCATTGGCGGTCATGGGACCATAAAAGCCATCCACGGTGCCGTTGAATAGGCCGAGCTCGAACAGCTTCTTCTGCACGGCAAAGGCATCGGGATTGCCCACCGGGCCATCGGGCACCGCAGGCGCAGCTGGTGCCGCGGCAGGCACGCTGCCGGTGGTTTCCGCCTCAACGGCAGGCGCCACGACAACGCGCTGCTGCCTCGGTTCCGGAACCACCTGAGACTCGCCAACCGGCTGCTCCACGGGCACCGGCACATCGGCCGGAGCTGCGAAAAACGGCGCCGGGTGCCGTGTGGTCTGCCAGTAAAGGGCATTGCTGGCCGACATGGCGGTCAGCGTCATCAGGGCAAGCAGGCCCGTTGAAGCCAGCGGAGCGCGCATGTAGCGCTCAAAGGTCCATGATCCCGCGCGGCCAAGCGAGGCCGCAACGGCACTGCCCGCGAGCAGGGGCAGGCGCGATAAGGTGTTTGCCGTCATTGCGCTTTTCTTTTTTCGTCTTGCCATGAGTGGTTCGGAGCGGCGGCTGGCTCTTTGCGGATGGGCGTGATGGAGGCACTTTCCCCTGTCTTTATTGCCGGACCGTTTACCGGCAGCAAAACAGTCACGGTTGTCCCCGCTCCAATTTCGGACATGGCGCGCAAGGTGCCATCATGAAGGTCCACCAGGCCTTTGACGATCGACAGGCCCAGGCCAGTCCCCTCGTAGCCACGGTTCAGGCCTTCCTGAGCCTGGAAGAACGGCTCGCCGATCCGGCTCAGCGATTCAGGCGCCATGCCGACGCCGGTATCTGCAACGGACAGGTTGATGCATTGCCCCTGCCGCTTGAGGCTGACCGTCACCTCGCCACCGGGATGGCTGAACTTGACGGCATTGGACAGCAGATTGAGCAGGATCTGGCGACAGGCCCGCTCGTCGGCCACCAGCATGGGCAGGTTGGGTGCGATATCGACCACCACGCGCACATCCGCCTTGGCAGACATGGTTTCCACCATGTTGAGGCACGGTTCGACGATCTCACCGACATTGAACGGCTCGCTCTGCAGCTCGAACTTACCGGCTTCAAGCTTGCTCATATCGAGCAGCATGCGCACCACTTCGAGCAGATGCTTGCCGCTCTGATGGATCAAGCCAGCATATTCGCGATGGGTGTCTCCCAAATCTCCGCCGATGCCACTGGTCATCATTTCGGAAAAGCCAACGACCGCATTAAGTGGCGTGCGCAGTTCATGCCCGATCGTGG
>CAKTFF010000032.1 GCA_934553185.1 uncultured Devosia sp. | reverse complement strand
TTAATCCAAGAAAAATGGATTTGCGTCGATTAGCGACAGTATCGTAGACATTAACAGATGAGGCGGGTGATGCACCAGTTGCCTAGTAACTAGATTGTTTGGGCCGAGCCGGTAGCACAGGCGGTCTATGTGGATATTAGCGATCCCGCTCGAGCTAGGGAGCGATCCGATCAACTGCAACGAGACACCGTTCAAGTGCTCTCTTTAGTCGCTGTTGTAGTGTTGGTTGCTCACCTGGGCTGCGGCGTGGGTTCTGTCCTGCAGTGGCGATTGTATGGGCCTCTTCTATCCGAGCAGTGGCGAGAGCGAACAAGTGACCGGTATCTTTCGTCTTACCCTCACCTCTGCTCACTCTGATCTCCCACAGGTGCCATGGCCACTGAGGCTTGCGTATGGTGAGAAGTCGAGTGCTCTTTGATGTTGCATGTACAAAAGGCGATTGCCGCTCAAGCGTCCCTAACCGTAAGTGGCCGGGCGGCAGCTTTGCGCCCGACGCTGTGTGAGAACTCGTCACGCTGGTTGCTTAAGATGTTTGCAACGAGGCGTGTAAGCTCCATTCACCCCCTTATCGCCTTGAGAGTCGGGACGACGCCGGCCACTGCGATGGCGCGCTTGATGTTATAGGCCAGGATCGTCAGGCCTGCTTCTGTGGCAACGTTCTTGAGCCCCCTTGTCTGGAAGTGGGTGGCACCCATCCAGCCTTTGATGGTGCCAAAGACGTGCTCGACCGTACAGCGGCGGACCGCCATCGCGTCGGGCATTGCTTTAAACCTGCGTTCCATCTCGTCGAGCACTGCCTCGTGCTCCCATCGTCGGATGCGCTTTTCCTTGCCTGCGGTGCACAGAGGACGGAATGCGCAGGCGCCACACGCCCTCTGGTTAAAGTAGACGCTGATGAGCTTGCCGCCCTCCACCCTGGCAAAGCGCTTGTGCAGTTGCTCGCCAGCAGGGCAGCGATAGGTATCGGTCTCGGGCTCATGCACGAACATGGCCTTCCCCCAGAAGCCTCGCGCCTGAGCCGGTGACGTGTTCGGCTTGGGCACCATGGGGATGATGCCGGCTTCGGCGCAGGAGCGGATCTGCTCACCCTCGTAGTAGCCGCGGTCAGCAAGGGCGATCATTTCTGGAGCGCCGGTCTCTGCCTGTGCGGCTTTTGCTATCTCCAGCAGGTGTGATCGGTCATGGCCCCGGTTGGTGATCGCATTGGCAACGACGATATGGTGCTTGGTATCGACGGCCGCCTGCACATTGTAGCCGACGACGCCGCGGTCGCTTCCCGTCGCCATAGCCCGCGCATCCGGATCGGTGAGCGAGATCTGCTCATCGGGAGCGGCTTGCAGTTGCCGTCCAATCTCCTCCAGTTCGCCAAGCCGCCCACGTAACGATACCAGTCGCTCGGTGAGGTGCTCGATGCGCGGCGTTGCTGGTCCCGTCTCCGCTTTGTCAGCTTCTTCGAGCTCGGCGAGATAGCGAGCGATACTCTCTTCGACATGGGCCTTCCGGCGCGCCAGCTTGCCCTTGGTGTAGTTCTTCTCGTGCGTGTTCACCGCCCTCAAGCGCGACCCATCGATGGCGACCATGGCGCCGCCGACCAGGCCAAGAGCGCGGCAGACGGCAACAAAGCGCTGACATGCGCTCTGGATCGCGCTGGCATTGTCATGGCAGCAGTCTGCGATGGTCTTGAAGTCAGGTGCCAGCTTGCTGATCAGCCAAATCAACTCGATGTTGCGCCCCGCCTCCCGCTCCAACTTCCGGCTCGAGGTCAGCTGGTGCAGGTATCCATAGACATAGAGCTTGAGCATCGTGCCCGGCGCGTAGCCGGGCCTTCCAGTTTATGCCGGCTGCACGCGGGCAAAGCCGAGGCCGGCCAGATCGAGGTCATCCACAAAGGCGTCGATGATGGGGACCGGATTATCCGCATCGACATAGTCGTCGAGACACGCAGGCAAAAAGCTTGCCTGCGTGGCGGTCAGCAGCTTCAACGAAACGTCCCATGTGGCACCCCGAAGCAGTGCCGGATCATAGCACAATCAAGGTTTTCACACAGCCTCCGCCTCATTCCGGCCGTTAGGCGGGGTCCCGCTAACTCCCGAAAGCGGACGTCTTCTGAAACCGGAGAGCGACCAATTTTGGGTGGAATGCGGACCGGCAATCGCAACTTTGAGAAAGATGGCTTCCGGTGGTTAACGGTACCAACGACCGGGAACCAGGGAATGGCAGGGGAGACTGCCCCCGTCCAGCAGGACGCCAACGGTCGCCTCGGTGCTTTCAGTCGCGATTCTTTAGCGAGTAAAACATTGCCGCGAGGTCCGAATTGGAAAAGTCATGGGTGGGGCCGCTTGACCCACTCGAGCTGGCTGAACGCTGCATGGGACGGTAATCTTCATTTTCGCGGTTACGCATTTCCTCCGCCCATTCCAGATGCTGCAGGGGGTGAGACTGCCGCTTGGCCAGCGCGGTACAGGCCTTGTCGGCCGCCGTGTCGTCCTCGGCATCAGGCCCGACGATATCATGCTGGGCGAGGGCGGCATCTGGGCGGTGGTTGGGGTGACAGAGCCCACGGGCAGTGAAACGCTGATTAACATGACGGTGGGCACCGAGGCTATCCTGGGCGTGTTCAAGGAGCGGCTCGACGTGCAGCCGGGCGAGCAAATCGCCTTACGTTTCGATCCGGCGCGTGTGCATCTCTTTGACGCGCAGACCAAGCTGCGGCTGGACAACTAAGGGTCCCCTCCGATGCAGACCATCACCATTGCCGGCGGGCGCCTCCGCGCCCGGCTGATCCCGTTCGGCGCGACGCTGGTCGATCTCTATCTCGAAGGCTGGCAGCATTCGCTGGTGCTGGGCTTCGAGCGGCTGGAGGATTATGCGCGGACCAATCACTATGCCGGGGCGGTGATCGGACGGCATGCCAACCGCATTTTTCGTGGCGAAGTGGTGCTGGATGGCAAGGCCGTCCAGTTGCCGGCCAATGGCGATGGCAACCATCTTCATGGCGGCGAGACGGGCCTTGCGCGGCAGACCTGGACCATTCTCGGTCAGACCGAGCGCGCGCTCCGTCTCGAATGCATCAGCCCCGATGGTCACGAGGACTATCCAGGCACCTGCCGGTTCGTGGCCACCTACGAAATCGTCGACGACGCAACCCTGCGGTTGACCCTTGAGGCGGTCACCGATCGGACCACGCTGGTCAATCTCTGCCAGCACCCTTATTTTAACTTCAGCGGACGCACGGATATTTTCGACCATGTGCTCGAGGTCGATGCCGAGCGCTACCTGCCTAGCGATGCCGACTTGATCCCGACTGGAGAGCAGAAAAGCGTCACCGGTACGCCGTTTGACTTTTCAGCACCCCGCAGCATCGGCGCCAACCGCCCGAGCCCCGGCTATAATAACAATTTCTGCCTTGCCGACCGCACCCGCACCGAACCGCAGTTTGCCGCTCGCCTCACGGCGCCGGGCGGGCCGATGATGGAACTCTGGACTACTCAGACAGGGCTCCACGTCTATGATGGATATAAGCTTGCCGATGGTCAGCTCGGTAGCGAAGGCCGTGTATTTGGACCAAACGCAGGCATTTGTCTCGAAGCTCAAAATTGGCCAGACAGCCCTAGGAACAGCAATTTTCCGAGTGCTGTCCTTTCACCGGACCAGACTTACTATCAAGTGACAGAGTATCGCTTCTGACTACCATCGAAAGAATACCCCCAGCCACGTCGCCGTCGTTCTCCCCTGAACCGTTCATTAAACGCCTACATCGAAGCTACCTTGGAGGTCCCAGCAAGCCACTTAGATCCAGATTTTACCCCCTGCAGATGTCCGCTTTTGGTACAACTCAGAAGACAGATGAACGGCAGCAATGGGGCGCTTCGCCGACAGGCAGCTTGTAGTGTCGGCGAAGTCACGTGCGATCAGATTTCGGTTGCCTCAGACAGCGATAAAGCATCATCGACGTCCACGCCAAGGTACCGCACTGTATTCTCGATCTTACTATGGCCAAGCAGGATCTGGATGGCTCGCAGGTTCCCTGTGGCCTTGTAGATGAGCGAAGCCTTCGTTCGGCGCATCGAGTGGGTGCCCATACTCCTCAGGCGTCAGGCCGATGGCCGACACCCATTCGTCGACTAGTCTCGCATACTGACGGGTGCTCAGGTGTCCGTTCGCAACGACACGGCTGGGGAAGGCATAATCGTCGACCCTGCCGCTGCGCCGTTCGAGCCAGGCCAGGAGGCTGGCTCTTGTGTCACCGGTGATCTAATTGAACAGGTTTACCCGTCTTCTGCTGGATGACCATCGATCTGGACCGAATGGCCGGTCCAGCCACCAGTGTACCGATCTTGATCTTCACCAGGTCACAGCCTCTGAGCTTGCTGTCGATCGCAAGATCGAAGAGCGCTCGGTCTCTCATCCGGCCCTCTCGGTCGAGAAAGAAGCGGATCGACCAGATTTGCCTGACCTTCAATGCGCGTTTGGCACCAACCTGCCGGCCGGCATTCCAAGCAGGTCTTCCTGCCGCAGCAGGATCATATTGTGAGATACCCATTACATTTCTCCATCGGCCGAAGCGGCCTTGAGAGTAATGATTATGGCAGCCACATCAGCGAGGGGTGCCCCCCTCCGAATGGAAAGGGCAGGGTAGTGCCACAATACCAGACCGGCGGCACTCGACCCCATTTCAGACGTTAGGCTGAAGATAAACCCACGCCAATACCAGACATAGCTTAGGAGTAGAATTTAATAGCAAAGCATGCTGATGCTCTTCGATGATGGCCGTAGCGAATGGCTGTTTGGCCTCAGTACTGACGCCCCGATAACGCGTTTCCTAGCGGTTAACGAGATCTTTTTCATACATCAAATGCATGCTTTGAAGTGCTTGAGTGCAGGGCGGTTGTAGGCGCTGCTGAAAGACCCAAGTCTTGCTTCCAACCGGCAGCGAGCTTCTCTGGCAAGATAGTAGCTAGATTTCAGACAAAGGAGCAGCACGCCTTCAACTAGCATTGCTGATCTGAGCATTTCCCTGGTGCGCCAGGCGAGACATCAGCCGTCCCGATTAGCCTCTTAGATGGCGATCCCATCGACTGCCTTAAAGAGAGCGGTTTTCAGGTCACCATGAACGCTTGGTCAACATTGCGAACACTTCATTTGAAATGCCCCTAACGGCAGACAGGTCATGTCCTCCCCAATCTGGCATCAGTCGCTATGTCGCCTCGCGTGAGAGAATTTCCTTGTGCGCGACCATACATGCCGAAGCTGGCAGGCTTGCTAGTTTCGCGTTCCTTGCTCATCGTGCCGATCAGTTTCAGCGGCTGGCGCTGACGTGTCGCGTCGAGGCGGCTGATGTTGGGCAGTTCGCAACGAACACAGGGCTCGACCATGTAAAAAGTGGCATCAGCAAATGTGAGCGCCGGGCATCGTTCTTCAGCAAAGCCTTCGTGATGGCCGCCCAACACCATATTTGGTCGAAGACGCTCGAGTTCGATCGGGGGATGGGCAAGCTCAGCCATGCGCTTGTTCAGCACCTCAAGGGAGCGCAGCGAAATCGTGTGTACGGGGTTGAGCCCGCCCCAGCGATGCGCCAGTCCGCCGATGCGCATCAAACGGCAGGAGTGGTTCAAGAAGGCGGAAAGCCACGCCGCCGCCTCGGTGCCGGCGTCGATGGCCTCGAAATCATAGCCATACTGACTAACCGCCATCGGATTGCCGGGGTGCTCGCGGTCGAGGGTAATGCTGTCGCCGTCCGGCTGACTGAGTGTCAAGTGGTCGCCTTCGAGTGTTGCGGTCAGCAGCGTCATGCGCGGCAGGTCGCCCTGCCACAGCATCTGACCATCCGCATCGACCACCAGCCACTCTCGATCGCCGGCAAAGGAGCCGCCCGCGGTGATCGTCACCTGGCTCACCTGCATGCCGCCCAGCGACTTGACCGGGTAGATCCAAAGCTCGCTAATTGCAAAGCTGTCCATGTTGCTAGCGACCGTAGTGGTCTTCCAGCGCTGCGATTTCCATGCGCAGGCCTGTCCACTCGTCGGACGGGTGATCCGCGTCGTAGATCAGGGTAAAGTTGCCTTGGTAGCTGGCGTCGTCGGCAATGGTCAGCACGCGCTTGAGATCGTCCTGTTCGATCTCGCCATCGGCGAACACTGGGTTGAGGTAACAGAGCTCGGCGGCGGGGAAGATGCTGGCAATATCCGCATACTTGCGCTCACCCCGCCAATTGCCAGTGTCGACGTTGAGCCCAACCGCGCCGTCGAGCTTGCCGAAAAGTGTGTGGACATCCTGTGGTCGATCGAGGAGGTCGAACCAGTTTTCGACAAGGATGCGGACGGAGGAGCCGCTGTTGCGCTGCGCCAAGGTGCGCAGGTGCTGCGCCGAACGCTCCAATGTGTGCGGGCTGGCGGGCTGGCGGCCGGCAATGACGCGAGCATATCTGGCGCCAAGCCGCTCGGCGATTTCGAGCCAGTGGCTAGTCCATTCGAGATCGCGCTGCCCATCGATTGGATGGGTGATGTCGCCGGCATCGATCTGTAACATCTGCAAGGCGACGTCGGACGCGGCCAGAGAGGCTCTCAGTTCATCGAGGTAGATGGGATCGAGGCTGCGCAAATGAAATGAACAGATATCGATCAGCCCAACGTTAAGGTGGCGCCGCAGTGCCGAGGGGATACCGAGCAGCGAATCCTCGCCTTCTCCCCAGGTCGGCTCGCCCTCTGGCACGGCCAGCGTGTTCAGGTCATGCGGATAGCTGACGCCAAGGTAGCGATGCAGCGACCAGGTGGAAACGGCAATACGCTCGCGAACATTCATTTGCCGCGTTGTCCAAAGAGCACCGCCTGGGCATTTCTGTCTTCGGCAAGGTTGGGAATGGACGCCTCGTCGATGTTGATCGCTTGGGCGCGCTGGATGGCGGCGCGGGCGTTGACCGTCTCGCGCCAGCGCATGACGTTGGGGAACTCCGCCGGGTCCATGGTCTGGCGCTCGAGATCGTTGGCCCAGCCAATGGTGGCGATGTCTGCGATCGAATAGTCGCCGGCGATAAAGTCGCGTCCTTCGAGCTGCCGGTTTAGCACACCGTAGAGCCGATGCGTCTCATTGACGTAGCGGTTGATTGCGTAAGGCACCTTTTCCGACGCGTAATGTACGAAATGGTTGTTTTGCCCCAGCATCGGGCCAAAGCCGCCGACCTGCCAGAAAAGCCACTCGTCAACCTTGGTCTTTGCCCTCATCTCCGTCGGGTAGAACTGGCCGAACTTAATGCCGAGATACTGGAGGATCGCCCCGGACTCAAAAATCGATATCGGCGCGCCATTCGGGCCTTCAGGATCCACGATGGCCGGGATCTTGTTATTGGGCGAGATGGCCAGGAACTCGGGCTTGAGCTGGTCGCCCTTGCCGATATGAATGACGCGAATGGTGTAGGGAACGCCCAGTTCCTCGAGCATCATCGAGACCTTGTGGCCGTTGGGCGTGCGGAAATAATAGAGCTCGATTGGCTGGGTCTGCGTTGCCATTTGCGGCGTCCTCAGGCTATTGGGCAGCGGCCTGATCGGCCAGGATTTCGGGCTGGGCGACCAAGTGGATCACCGTTGCCGGCCACTCTTCTTCATAGCCGGAAGCGGCAGTGATGCGGCGGAAGGCTTTCTGCTTGCCCTCGCCAAGCAGGATCATGCCCGCCGCGCGTGCCTTGGCGATGGTGCCGACGCCCACCGAAACGCCCTGCAGAGGCACTTCGGAAAGGTCGCGGAACTGTGGAAAGGTCAGGAGATTGTCACGTCGCGTCTGCTCGGCGAGCGTCACCACGCGCGAGCCGCCATCGGCCGGACTTCCGGGCGGGTTGAAAGCTACGTGGCCGTCGCCGGCGCCCGAAGCGAGGAGGAAATAGTCCACGCCGCCGGCTGCTTCAATTCGGGCATCATACTGATCGGCATGGTCGGGATCTGGAAACCAGATACTGGCTTCGGGCAACTGCCACTCAGCGGGGAGAGCGGCGTTAAGCTGATCGGCGATATCGGCGCGCGAAAAGCGATGGCAGGAGAAATGCGCATCTGCGGGCGCATTGGCGGTGCGGCCATCCGCTGCGGTGACGAGGTATTCGTCCATCATCACCAGGACCAAGTTGGAAATGTCCTGCGGCGTTTCAGCAAGAAGAGCGGCCATTTGGTCATAGACTGGCTTAGGGGAGCGCCCTGAAGGGCAGCCGAGCAGGAACCGGCGCCCTCCCGCGCGAGCATTGTCAACGCCGGTAAGAAGCCTCTGCGCCAGGTGGCGGCCAAGGCTTTCGGCATCGGGGAAAATTTGCGGGGTCATGGCAGTCCGTTCGTTGGGCGGCAGGCAGGTTGGTGTACGGAGATGGTCTTTGGCTGGCCGGTAGAGGCCACTTCATAGAGCGCGGCGATGCAGGCGAAGTTGAAACGCAGGCGCTCTTCGCTCAGCGCCAAGCTTCGGCGCCCCTGCACGAGGTCGACGAAACTATGGAGCGGCATGCTGTTCCAGGCATCGGCTGTGCCTAGCTCGAAGCGCTCGGTGGTGGCGACGGCGCGCCCCTCCGTATCGGTGTGGGTGGTGAGGCTCATCACCCGGTCATGCTGAAAGCCGACCCAGTTCCACGCGATGCTGGCAGTCGTGCCATCGAGCTCCATAATGTCGCGCTCTTGGCCGTGTAGGCCGTTGCCACGCTCATAGGCGAGGTTGAAGACGGTACCATCCCCCAGCGTCACCAGCATGCTGGCGCCGGCATGGGACTCGACGTCAAACGGCACGTCCTCGGGGTCTAGCGCCGTTGAGGGCGCCGCGATCCATGCATTGAGAATTTCTATTTTGTTGGGACGGATGACATCGAACAGCGTGGTGAAATCGTAGACGCCCCAATCGAGCAAGGCGCCGCCACCGCTCTTCTCTCGATGCAGGAACCACTTACTGGTCGGTTGATATTCAACGCCCGGACGGCTGCGGCTGCGTCGATTGATCAGCGCGCCATGATAGATCCTGCCCAGCTGGCCTGAAGCCAGGATCTCCCGTGCCCGAACGAGCTGCGGCTGTCCAAGAAAACGGACGCTGCAATCGCCCAGAAGCTTGCCGGCCTCGTGCGCGGCTTGAAGCATGGTGTCGAGTTCAGCAAGGTCACGTCCCAAAGGCTTTTCACAAAGAACGTGGCGGCCTGAGGCAAAGCCCTTGACCGTCATGGGAGCGTGCAGCCAGGGCGGAACCGCCACGACGACGATGTCATCGGGTTCTGGCGCCAAGGCCAGCATCTCGTCGGCATTATGGAAGGCTGTGGCGTCCGGATGGAGAGCTGTAAAGGCCTCCAGCGCTTCAGCGCTTGGGTCGGCAACGAAAAGCGTGATGTCGCTCAGCTTGCGCGAGGCGGCGGCATGCTCGCGCGCGATGACGCCTGCGCCGATGATGAACACTCTTTGAGTCATGATGAGGTCCTTGGCGCCCTAGAGCCGCCGCTCGGTTCTGCGAGAAAACAGAGATATCTGGCTAAGATCGAAGCTGAGCGAAACGTCCTTGCCCAAGCGCTTGGCCGCTTCGGGGGTAAGGCGCGCAGCCATGCGCTTGCCACCTAGCTCAAACCAAGCCAGCGTATCGGCGCCGAGCGGCTCGATGACGAGGATGGGTGCTCTGATGGCAAAGGCGGCATCGGGCGCGTCGATCATCACGTGTTCAGGACGGATGCCGAGCACGATCCCGTCGCCGTCAGCCGGTTGCGCGAGGAAAGGGTAGCGATCGACCGGCACGGTATGGCCTTCGAACCGCGCGGACATACCCGCCGCGGATTTCTGGAGCGTTGCGGGCACAAGGTTCATCGGCGGCGAGCCGACAAAATCAGCGACAAACAACGTTGCCGGGCGATTATAAACCTCATCGGGCGAGGCATATTGCTCGATTACCCCGCCATGCATCACGGCGATGCGGGTCGCCAGTGTCATGGCCTCGACCTGGTCATGCGTCACATAGATAAAGGTGACGTTGAGCTTTTGGTGAAGGTTCTTGATCTCGACGCGCATCTCGGTACGCAGCTTGGCATCGAGATTGGACAGGGGCTCGTCGAACAGGAAAAGGTCTGCTTTGCGCACCAGGGCGCGGCCAATGGCGATGCGCTGGCGCTGGCCGCCCGACAGTTGCGATGGCTTGCGATCAAGCAAGGCCTCGATCTGGAGCAGTTGCGCTGCCCATTGCACCCGCTCAACAATTTCGCCCTTGGGTGTCTTGGCCACTTCAAGGCCAAACGACATGTTCTGCCGCACGGTCATGCTGGGATAAAGCGCATAGGACTGGAACACCATGCCGATATTGCGCTCGGACGGCTCATAATCGGTGACGTCTTCGCCATCGAAAAAGATGTGGCCGCTTTGAAGATCGTCCAGACCGGCAATTGAGGCCAGCAGCGTGGACTTGCCGCAACCCGAGGGGCCGAGCAGAACGGCGAACTCGCCCGGCTCGACATCAAGGGAAACATCCTTGAGCACGGTCAAGCTGCCGTAGCTGCGGCGGACTTTGTCGATGGTGACACCAGCCATGAAATTATCCTTTCACCGCGCCAGCCGTTATGCCGCGAACAAAATAGCGTCCTGACACAAGGTAAAGCAGAAGCGGAGGCAGTGCGGTGAGCAGGGTCGCCGCCATGTTGACGTTGTATTCGGGCAGGCCGATCTTGGTGCCGACCAGTGTCGCCAGTTCCACCGTCATCGGCAGGTTCTCGCGGCCGGCAAAGATCAGGCTGAGCAGGTAGTCGTTCCAAACGCCGGTCAGCGACAGGATCAGCCCAACGACGATGATGTTCTGGCTCATCGGCAAGATGATGCGGAAAAAGATCGTAAAGAACCCCGCCCCATCCACGCGCGCAGCCTTGATGAGTTCGGGAGGCAGCGAGACGTAGAAGTTGCGAAAGATCAGCGTCAGGATCGGCAGGCCAAACAGCACATGAACAATGATGACCGCGGGCAGGGTGCCATAAATGCCGGCCATGGAGGCCATGCGAACCAGCGGATAGATCATCACCTGAAAGGGGATGAAAGCGCCCAGCATCAGCAAGGCCAGCATGGTGCCGCTCCACTTGATGCGCCATTGCGACAGAGCATAGCCATTCATTGCGGCGATCAGCAGCGACAGGAAGGTCGAGGGAACCATGATCTTGATCGAGTTCCAGACGCCCCTGCTGATGCCGTCGCATTCGCGACCGATGCAGGCGGTGCTCCAAGCCTTGGCCCAGGCGGAAAAATCGATCGCCTGCGGCAGGTCAAAGATCGAGCCGCTACGGATTTCCTCTACGGTCTTAAGCGAGGTCGAGATCATGATAAAGAGCGGGATCGCGAAAAACAGCGCGGCGATGATCAGGAAAACATAGATTCCGATCTGCCCGATCTGGGCGGAATTCCTGCGCTTGCGGCGGCGGGCGACAGCAGGACGCGCCGGGGCTGTGGTGCCGAGGGCTTGCGTGCTCATGTTTCCACCACCTTGCGCCGGCCGAGTAGCGCCGACATCACCAGGATTGCCAGAACCGACAAAAGCATCAGCACGGCTGCGGCTGATGCTCGACCGATATTGGCGCGATCAAACAGATTATCGACCACAAACTTTGCCGGAACGTCGGTCGCATAGCCTGGGCCACCACCCGTCATGGCCACGATCAACTCATAGCTCTTGATGACATCCATGGAGAGCAGCACCACGCAGGTGACGATCACGGGCTTGAGCATGGGCAGGATGACCCGGCGATACATGGTGATCTTGGGAATGCCCTCGACCTTTGCGGCGCGCCAGATCTCGCCATCAACGGAGCGCAGGCCGGCAAACATGATGGCCATCATCAGCCCTGCCGCATGCCAGACACCGGCAATCACCAGAGTGTAGATCGCCATGTCGGGCCGGGTCAGCCAGTCAAAGGTGAAGTCGGTAAAGCCCAGATCGCGTACAAATTGCTGCAGGCCCGTTGTGGGGTTGAGGAACCACTGCCAGGCAAGGCCCGTAACGATGAAGCTTAGTGC
>CAKTFF010000031.1 GCA_934553185.1 uncultured Devosia sp. | reverse complement strand
GTAATTCCATCATGGGCCTGATGATGCTGGGTGCAGGACCTGGCTCCACCATTCTGGTGCAAAGCAGCGGCAAACAGGCGCGCGAAGCGCTTGAGGCCATCGTTGAACTGGTCAACAACGGCTTCGACGAAGATGTCGAAGGCGCCGAGTAGGGTGGCTAGTCCTCAACTGTTGGGCTCCGGCTCCAAGAGTTAATTTTGCACAATGGCGGCCTTCATGTCTGCTGCTCCGATGAGCCAACAAAGCGTACAGCTTGCCCCGTTTTCCATTGTGGCTTACTTGGCCGCGGTTGCTGTTGGCTGTGCGATGGTCGGGTTTCTGCTACCATTTTCCGACTTTCTGAGCGGTCTCTTGCCCCGACCAAGTGAACTGGCCTTGTGGACTATGAGTGCGCTCATGGCAGGATTTCTGCCAGGATTGCTTTTGTGTCTCCCAGTAGCGCTCCTTGGCTTTCGGCTTGCTCGACGGTGGCACCTAGACAGCGCTGGATGGTACGCAGCATGGGGTGGCGCCACTGGCTTTCCCCTCGCGTTACTGTTCGCATTTGGCATGTCGACGGCTTCCCGTATACCGCTCGCGTTAGCCGTCTTTAGCATCGTGGCATTTGTTCTGAGCGGCCTTGTCGCCGGTCTTGTCTATCGGCATGTCGAACAGGTGGAAGAACGCGCTCGAAAAAGACGCCCTTAGGGGCAATTGGGCCCGTACAGCCGGCCGCCCTCAGGCGGCCGCGGCTTCTTCTTCCATGGCGAGGTCTTTGAGCAGGCTATGGATCTGGTCGCCGCTGAGGCGTGCAAGATCAAAGCCGCTGCCTTGCCCGATCGGGGAAAAGCGGCTGGAGTCGGCCGCCGAAGAACCGACATAGCCCATTGCCCAGTTGGCAAAGCTGCGCGCTTGGATCACATCGAGAGCCAGCAGCGACACCTCGCCATGGCGGTCATCCTGCTGGATGCGCTCGAAGGCTGCCTCGACTTTCTCCAGCGGGCCTTCGAGAACCTGCGCGAAGCAGCCGCGGTTAAACAGCAGCGCGCCGGAAATATCGTCCCGAACATTGTTGCGGCGGCTGACCGTCAAAATCTGCTCGACATTGCGGGCGAATGTCGCTTCGTCGCCGCCGATATGGTTGCGGCTGTAATAAACCAGCCGGTAGATCGCGTCAGACATTGTCGTTCCTCCCCATTGTATCCAGAAAATCCGCTATCGAAGCGCCGCTCATCGGCCTTCCGGTGAAATAGCCCTGCACATGGGTGCAGCGCTGGCCGCGGATATGTTCAAGCTGGTCCGGCGTTTCCACGCCCTCGGCGGTGATCGCCATCCCCAGGCTTTCCCCCAGGCTCGCCACCGCCTTGAGAATGGCCTGGCTGTCCGAACTGTTGCCCGCCACAAACGAGCGGTCGATCTTGATCTTGTCGAAGGGGAACTTCTGCAGGTAGCTCAGCGACGAATAGCCGGTGCCGAAATCGTCCATCGAAATCTTGACCCCCAGCTTGCGCAGGGCATGGAGCGTCGCCAGCACATTGTCGGTGTCGTCGAGCAGGGCGCCTTCGGTGATTTCGAGCTCCAGCCGGTGCGCGGCGAGACCCGTTTGCCGCAAGGTGGCCTCCACCGTATGGAGCAGGTTATCGGCCTTGAACTGAAGCGGGGACACGTTGACCGCCACCGTCAGGTCGCCCGGCCAGGTGGCGGCAGCTTCGCAGGCGGTGCGCAGCACCCATTCACCCAGCTTGACGATCAGCCCGGTTTCTTCGGCCATGGGAATGAAATCGAGCGGCGGTACGGTGCCGCGCACCGGATGATGCCAGCGCAGCAGCGCCTCAAAGCCGCGGATGTCGTTGGTTTCGAGCTCCACGAAAGGCTGGTAGTTGAGCTCGAACTGCCGCAGGGCCAGCGCCCGGCGCAGGTCGATTTCGAGTTCACGCCGCTCGTGCAGCGACACGCTCATACTGGACTCGAACACCCGATAGCGGCTCCGGCCTGCGCGCTTGGCTTCATAAAGCGCCAGGTCCGCATCGCGCAAAACGTCGCGCCCCTGCCGCCTTTCGCCGCGCTGCGCCACCCCGACGCTGGCG
The DNA here is from genome assembly GCA_934553185.1 of uncultured Devosia sp. Classification (GTDB taxonomy): domain Bacteria; phylum Pseudomonadota; class Alphaproteobacteria; order Rhizobiales; family Devosiaceae; genus Devosia. Next base: position 9,921 of record CAKTFF010000031.1, on the reverse strand, counting down.
CCGATATTGATCGTGTGACCCGAAAGGACATAGGTGCGCCCAACGAGGTCGACCAGCCTTGCGGACAGCCGCTCGGCATCCTCAAGCGTTTGCGCCTCGCGCTGCAGCACCACGAATTCGTCGCCGCCGATGCGCGCAACGATGTCGCTGGCGCGGCAGGCTGATCGCAGCCGGTCGGCAACCTTTTTGAGCAGAAGATCGCCCACGCCATGGCCCAGCGTGTCGTTGATGGTCTTGAAGCGATCGAGATCAAGGCAATGAACGGCAAACTGGCCCGCGCCGCCAAGCGCACCTTCGATAGCCCGCATCAGCGCGTTGCGCTTGACGAGGCCCGTCAGCTCGTCGACATCGCCCGCCCCAAGCACCTGCGTGCGGGCGCGCAGGCTCAGAACGAGATTGTCGGCATCGATACGGTTGAGCGAAGCGTCAAACACCTGCTCGCCCACCGAGTTGAGCTGAAGGTGAACAGGCTCGCTGAGTTCGGACAGGTCGAGGGCAAAACGGGGAAAAACATCGGAAAGGCCAAGCACGGTATCGTCGAGGTCGAACGCGTCCTGCCCCGCCGCGTTGAACCAAACCACGGTGCCGCCGTTGTCGACCACGAGCACAGGGTCGAGCAGGCCGTGAAGGATTGCCCCGAACGGGGGTGCGGTCGGCGACAGCAATAGTGATCGTGCGGGAGCGCTCATGTCGCCTCTCAGCTGCGTTATCCCAGCTTTCCCCGGAACACCTTAATTCTTGCCATTTCTCGCACAGCCAAGGGCAAGATTTTGCCGCCTATGCTTAACACCGGGTGAAAACCGAACGGAAGACGCGCGGCAGCAGGAGCGGTCATGACAACAAGGTCGATTGCCTAATGCTCAGCGCTCCCCCACATTGGTGAACAAACCAGGAGCCTCGAAAGATGCGGCGGATTGTTGGAGGAATTGGCGGTTTGGCTTTGGCGATCACGCTCAGCCAGTTCCCCGAATATGCCCAGCAATATACCCAGCGCCTGGGCGGCGCGGTGGACGAGCTGCGCGCCATCACCAATGATTTCGACCGGGCCGCCACCGCTGCCGGGCTCGATCGGGCTGCGGCGCTCGACCGCTACAACGCCTCAAACGATGACTTCCTGGCTGGCCGCGGCACCTCGATGACGGCAACCTTCCAGCGCTTCGACCAGCTTAGCGCCACGCTCGCGCGCATCGAGGGCGCCGGGGCGGTTGAGCGTTTCCAGTCACTGCCCGCCTATCTCGACAGCGACATCGGCCGCCGCACCCTCAAGGCTTACAAGCCCGCAATCCCCGTCACGGTGGAAGGCGTGCTCTATGCCGGCGCCGGCTTTATCTTGGGCTTTCTCGTTGTCTCCGCCCTGTGGCGTTTGGGCGCCATGCCAGTGCGCTTCCTCCGCCGTCGCCGCTATCCCGCTTACCGCTGAAAGACATAAACATGGCTTTATGTCCCAATTGATCCGCGGCGGGCGCTTGGCGTATAGCTATGCGCCAAGACCTTCCCCCGCCCGGAGCCACCATGAGCACGCCATTCGCCGATTATGCGGTTAAAGACATTTCCCTCGCCGGCTTTGGCCGCAAGGAACTCGATATCGCCGAAATCGAAATGCCGGGCCTGATGGCCATCCGCGCTGAATATGCAGCCAGCCAGCCGCTCAAGGGCGCCCGCATTGCCGGCTCGCTCCACATGACCATTCAGACCGCCGTGCTGATCGAAACGCTGGTCGCCCTGGGCGCCCAGGTGCGCTGGGTCTCGTGCAATATTTTTTCCACCCAGGACCACGCCGCCGCGGCCATCGCGGCCGCCGGCATCCCCGTTTTTGCCCACAAGGGCGAAACGCTGGAAGAATATTGGGATTTCACCGACCGGATGATGGACTGGCCGGGCTCCACGCCCAACATGATCCTCGATGATGGCGGCGACGCCACCATGTATATCCTGACCGGTGCCAAGGCGGAAAAGGACATCGGGGTGCTCGACAAGCCGGGCAACGAGGAAGAAGAGATCTTCTTTGCCACCATCCGCCGGCGCCTCGAAAAGTCCCCGGGCTTTTTCAGCAAGATCAGGGAAGCGATCCGCGGCGTTTCGGAAGAAACCACCACGGGCGTGATGCGGCTCTACCAGCTTCATGCCAAGGGCGAACTGCCCTTCCCGGCGATCAACGTCAATGACTCGGTCACCAAATCCAAGTTCGACAACAAATACGGCACCCGTGAATCGCTGGTCGACGCCATTCGGCGCGGCACCGACGTGATGATGGCAGGCAAGGTCGCGATCGTCTGTGGCTATGGCGATGTGGGCAAGGGTTCAGCCGAGTCGCTGCGTGGCGCCGGCGCCCGCGTGCTCGTCACCGAAGTCGACCCCATCTGCGCCCTCCAGGCCGCCATGGAAGGCTTCGAGGTCGTGACCCTCGAAGACGCCGCCCCGCGCGCCGACATCGTCGTCACCGCCACCGGCAACAAGGATGTGCTGACGCTTGACGACATGCGCAACCTCAAGGACATGGCGATCGTCTGCAATATCGGCCACTTCGACAACGAGATCCAGGTCGCCGGCTTGCGCAACTTCAAGTGGACCAACATCAAGCCGCAGGTCGACATGATCGAAAAGCCCGACGGCAAGCGCCTGATCCTCCTCTCCGAAGGGCGGCTGGTGAACCTGGGCAATGCCACGGGCCACCCCAGCTTTGTGATGTCGGCTTCGTTCTCCAACCAGACCCTGGCGCAGATCGAACTGTGGACCAATGGCGAAAGCCTGGAAAAGAAGGTGCATGTTCTGCCCAAGCATCTCGACGAAAAGGTCGCCGAACTGCACCTGGCCAAGCTGGGCGCCAAGCTCACCAAGCTGACGCGCGAACAGGCCGACTATATCGGCGTCACCCCCGAAGGCCCGTTCAAGTCGGGCGAATATCGCTACTAGGGATGTGATGGCGGGGCATTCGAGCACCCTCCACGCCTGACACGAAGGGCTTGGTGACTCACAAAACCAGCCCCAACCACCGGCGCTGCCCTCGAGCTTGACCCGAGGGCCTCCCTCCCCATGTGCCGCGCTAAGGGCGACCCTCGGGTCAAGGCCCAGGGAAGCGATTGTGGGTGGGTGAGATGCCTGCGCGCCCGCGACGTCGCGCCTGTCTAACGTTCACATCCCCCTTGCTTGCTGCCTATATCCGGCGGAAACTAACACCCACCACCCCCGCAAAAGTCACCCTCCGACCCCTCAGCTGTCGCAAAACACCAGTTGCTGCTTCGTTCCCGGTCAAGCCCTCATATCGCCGGTTTGCCCGCTATGCACAGCCATTAACACTCTTTTAGCCGATTCACCGCGCCGCTATGGTCGGGATGATTCGACGGGTGGGGGACACCCCGGCGGATTGGAGACGGCCGCATCCTGTTGGGGATCGCGCGTTGGCCGCTTCTTTGTGCAAGCGTACCGGAACTTTGCGGATCCGGCCGGCAACACAATCAACCTAGAGGGCTGCTATGGCGCCGGATCGATTCCGGAAGCGTTGGGGATTCGCGGGTTTGGCTTCAGCCCCTTTCACCCTCCTGACGGCGGTGCCTGCATTGGCTCAGGACACGGCTTCGGCAAGCCTGGCTGGCGCTGCCCCTCTCGCCATCGCCGTGGGCGCAGGCGCCTTCGCCCTTCTCGCCATGATGGCCTTGCGCAACACGCAGGCTGACGGCAAAGCCGCTCGGCACCGCGCCGCCGAGCAGATCGCGGGCCTGCGGGCCCTGGTCGACGAATACGAAGCGCTGCTGTCGGGCAACCGCGAAGTGACGGTTCTGTGGACCGAAAACAATGGTGGCGGACCGCGCCTTCTCGGCCAGGCTTCCGCCGTGCTGCCGGTGGGACGGCAGCCGCAAAGCCTCCTCAATTTCTCATCCTGGCTGTCCGACAGCGACGCGGACAAGCTGGCGCGCCTGCTTGAAGATCTGCGCGTGCATGGCCATGCCTTTGCCGTCAGCCTCACCAGCCTCGAAGGAAAGCTGATCCGCGCCAATGGCTGGGTTCTGGGTGGCGGCGCCGCCATGCGCCTGCGCCCCGCTTTTTCCCAGCCTGGCACAACGCCCGCGACGACTGAAGAACCGCAAAAAACCGATCTCTCCGGCGTCAGGACGGTTTTGTCGCGCCTGTCCCAGCCCGCCTTTGCCCGCGATGCCGGCGAACGGCTGGTTTATGCCAATGCGCCTTATCTCGCGCTGGCCAAGACCCTGGGCAAGAAGGGCAGCGAAAGCGCGCCGCCCGAATTGCTCGACACAACCCAGCTCAAGGCGCATCTGCTGGCCTGCCGCTCGGGCGAGACCGAAACCGTTTCCTTGTCCTGGCCAGGGCAGGGGGCGTTTGAGCTCGTTGAATTCGCCCTGGGCGAAGGCCGCGCCGGCTATCTGCGCCCGGCGACCGACGACGCCAGCCGCCCCGCGGACACGACCCTTGTCCCTATCCGCAACATCATCGGCGCGCTGTCTACGCCGATCGCGGTCTTCAACGCCAAGCGTGAACTGGTGCAATACAACGAGGCCTATGCCCAGCTGTGGGACCTCAGCCCGCAATTTCTGGTGCCCGGCCTCGACGAGCGGGCGATCCTCGACAAGCTGCGCACCAATGGCATGCTGCCCAACCAGGTCGATTACCAGACCTGGCGCACGCAGCACCTCCAGTCCTATGGGCGCAAGGAGCCGCATGAAAACGAGCCGTGGCACCTGCCGGACGGGCGCACGGTCAAGGTCGTTTCCGCCCCTGCGGGTCCGGCTGGCGGCGTCATCTATGTGTTCGAGGACATCACCGAGCGGCTCAAGCTTGAATCCACCAACAAGGCCTTCTCCAACGTCCAGCGCGAAACCATCAACGCGCTTTCCGAAGCGGTCGCCGTGTTCGGCACCAATGGAAGGCTGACGCTTTCCAATCCGCGTCTTTCGGCGCTTTGGAAACTGCCCATGAACGAGCTTGGGCAGAACCCCCATATCGACCAGATTGCTGAAGCCAGCGGCCGCGCCATGCCCGAAGACGGCGCCGGCATCTGGCGGACGCTGAAACGCGGCATCATCGATCTCAACCCCAACCGCTCCGACCAGACCGGGCGGCTCAACCGCTCGGACGGGCGGCTGCTCGATTATGCCATCACCCGCCTGCCCGACGGGCAGACCATGATGACCTTTCTCGATGTCACCGAAAGCGCCAGCTATTCGCGCGTGCTCAAGGAGCGCAACGACGCCCTGATCGCCGCTGACGTGCTCAAGGATGCGTTCGTGGAAAACGTCTCCTATGAACTGCGCTCCCCGCTCACCAACATCATCGGTTTCGCCGAACTTCTGGCCGGCAGTGAAGGCGGCACGCTCAACGAGCGCCAGCTATCCTACATCAACTATATCCGCGCCTCGTCGGAAACGCTGGGCGTTCTGATCGACAACATCCTCGATCTGGCTTCCGTGGATGCCGGTATTGCTGAATTGCGGCCCGAACGGCTCGACGTGGCGGCCCTCGTCGATAAGGCCCGCGCCGGCCTTTCAGCGACCTTCCCTGAAATTTCGGGCGAGCAGCCGATCAACCTCGTGGTCGATATCGAACCGGGCATGCCGCCCTTTATCGCCGACGGCACGCGCATCGTGCAGGTGCTCTACAATCTCCTCAGCAATGCCGCGCGCTTCTCGCCACCCGGCGGCGAAATCCGCCTTTCGGTCAGCCACCGCGCCGACCGCATGCTCTTCGTCATCGAAGACGAAGGCCCGGGCGTCACCGACGAAATGCGCGCGGCCATTCTCACCCGCATCGATACGCCCACCGGCCGTCAGCGCGGGGCGGGCCTGGGCCTCGCCATCGTCAAAACCTTCGTCAATCTTCATGGCGGCACCATCTCGGCGGAAAAACGCGAGCCGCGCGGCTCGCGCATCACCGTCAACCTGCCGCGCGACAGTGCGGCCGCCGGTGTCGCCGAATAAATGACGCGCCTGCTTGCCGACGACGCGGCGACCGAAGCCCTGGGCAGGGAACTCGCCGCGGAGCTCAATCCGGGCGACCTGGTCATACTCGAAGGTGACCTCGGCGCGGGCAAGACCGCCCTCGCGCGGGCCATCATCCGCGCCTTGGCCGGCGATCAAAGCATGGACGTGCCTTCGCCCACCTTCGCCTTGGTGCAGCCCTATGACACCGCGCGCGGGCCCGTGCTGCATGCCGACCTGTATCGCCTGGGCGATCCGCGCGAGGTGGATGAATTGGGTCTGCTCGACAATGCCCAAGCGGTCGTTCTCGTGGAATGGGCCGAGCGGGCGCCCGAAATCGCCGAGCAAGCTACGCTCGTCGTGTCGCTCGCCATCCCGCCTGGAGGCGAGGGAAGGCTGGTGACCCTGCGCCGGAACTGAAACAGCGCCTCCCCTGTTGCTCTCCTGAGCTTAAGGAGAAACACCATGCAGATCCCGCCCGCCGAAACCATCCCCACACTGCCAGACGACACCCATCCAGGCCCAGTGCCGCCCATGGGTCCCGGCCAGATCGAGCCCGACTACGAGGACTCGCCCCTGCCCGGCGACAATCCCGGCGAAGCGCCGGCATTCCCACCGAGCCGCCGGCCCGTGCCCGACGATCTGCCCCCGCCTGTCTAAGGGGTCAGACGCGCCAGCGTCGCCGGGTCTTCCGCGCCGCCGAAGAACGCTTCGAGCGCGCGTGAAAAGCAGGGTTCGGTCGGCGCGGCGCGGCTAAACAGCGTCATGCATGAGTGAAACTTGAGGTTGTCCGGATAGGGCAACATGCGCTCCAGCGCCTCCGGCGTAGCGCGATCCGGCGCATGAACGAGCAAAGCTTGCGTGCAGTCGCGCAAGCGCGCGCCGAGCACTGGGTGAGCCGCATAGGCCACTGCCGCATCGAGATCGGGCAGGGCATAGAACTGCGCGGTCGAACTGTGCCCCAGCCCTGAAAGCTGGGGAAACACGAACCACATCCAGTGCGAGCGTTTATGCCCATCCTTGAGCTCGGCCAAAGCCTGCTCGTAAATGCCGCTCTGCGCATCGAGGAACCGCTCCGGGTCGAACCCGGTCATTTCGTGTCCGGCTTGGGCTTGGCGGCATCTGGATGCTCGGTCTCGAACTCGCCCGCCGGCTGCTCCTGCTCGCGCCGCGCGTCGGCCAATGGCTTGATGTCCTTAGGCTGTTGCTTGCTGTCCTGCGTCATGCTCGCTCTCCTTGGAAAAAACCAACGCGCATCGCCCATGGTGGTTTCGCCCAAAAGGATCAGGTCTCGGCCGGGCCCTGCAATCCCGGGGGTGGAACGCCATCCTCGTCCGGATCACGGCCCTGGCTGCGGTCCAGCCAGCGCATCACCGGCGTTACCGTCAGCCCATGCATCACCACCGACATGATCACCACGAGCGATAAAATGGTCCAAAGCCGATCGGCATCGGCGAACTCCCCATGATTGAGGCCATAGGCGAGATAGTAAAACGATCCGACGCCGCGAATGCCGAAAAAGGCGATGGTCAGCTTCTCCCCGCGTGTGGCTTTGGCGCCGATCAGCCCGATCAAGCCGGTTACCGGTCGCACCACGAAGAGGATCAGCACGGCGGCAAGCACTTCCGTCCAGCCGATGGGGGCGGGCAGGCCCGTGATCAGCGAACCGCCAAAGGCGAGCAGCAACAGCATCATGGCGATGCGCTCCACCTGTTCGGTGATGTCGTGCATGTCGCGCTGAAATTCATGATCCCGGTGCGACGCGCGCAGGGTCAGCGCCGTCACGAACACGGCAAAAAAGCCGTAGCACTGGATCATCTCGGACACGCCATAGGAGATGAAGGTCGCCGAAATGGCGATCAGCCCGTCGCCGGTTTTCGCCAGCGTATCGCCCGGCATGCGAAAGGTCAGCCAGCCGAACACGCGTCCCACCAGCCACCCGCAGCCGATGCCACCCAGAATTTCCCATAGGACATTGTAGCCCAGCCACTGCAGGAACCAGGGCTCGCCCGTGGTCGCCGCGACGCTGAGCACGATGGCGAGATGAACAAAAGGAAAGGCGAAGCCGTCATTGAGCCCAGCTTCCGAGGTCAGCGCAAAGCGCACCGTGTCCTCGCCGCCCTCATGGGGACCGGCCACCTGCACATCGGCCGCCAGTACCGGATCGGTGGGGGCAAGGCTTGCCGCGAGCAGCAGCGAGGCGATGGCGCCAAAGCCGAGCAGCCAATAGCCCACGCCCATGATCAGAAGGATGCTGAGCGGCATGGTGACCAGCAGCAGCCGCCAGGCCATGCCCCAGCCGCCAAACGAAAACACCCGGTCGATCTTGAGCCCCGCGCCCATCAGCGCGATGATCACCACGAATTCGGTCAGCCGCTCGGTGACATAGGGGTGGGCGCTGGGCGAAGGATCAAAGCCCACATACTGCGTACCGAAAATCACCGCACCGATGACGATGCAGACGATCGGCAGCGAGATCGGCAGGCGCCGCAGCGCCAGCGGCAGCCAGGCCACTAGCGCGATCAACAAGCCGGCCCCGGTCAGGACGACGATATAGGGGTCCGGCGTCCATTCGTTCATCTGCGGTTTTCCTTGAGGCGCAAACACAATGCGCGACCCCGCATTGCGCTCCCGCCTTCGCGTCCGATATCCAGAACGCGGGTCTTGCCTAGTGTTCGAACAGCACCGCAACAGCCTCGAACGGCGCCAGCTGCACCGTCTCGCCCAGAGTGGCGCTCCGTGGCGCTTGGCTGATCAGCACCGTGCCGGTGCCCTGTGCCTCCGGCGGCAGCATGGCCTGCTGTTCTTGGTCGGTAAAGTTTGCCAGCACCACGATCTGCTGGCTGTCCAGGCGCCGCCCATAGGCCATGATGCCCGTGTGATCCGACAGAAACGGCTCATAACGCCCCAGCTGCATCACCGGCAGCGTTTTGCGCAAGGCGATCAGGCGCCGGTAATGGGCCAGGATCGAGCGTTCGTCGCTTTGCTGCGCCGCCACGTTGATCCGGTCATGGTTGGGATTGGCCTCGATCCATGGTGTGCCGGTGGTGAAGCCACCATGCGCCTCGGCGCTCCAATGCATGGGGGTACGCGCATTGTCGCGCCCATTGGCATTGGCGCCGGCAATGAAGTCCTCTGCTGTCAGCCCTGCCGCCACATGCTCTTGGTACATGTTGAGCGTCTCGATATCGCGATACTGCCCGATCTCGGTGAAAGGGACATTGGTCATGCCGATTTCTTCGCCCTGGTACACAAAGGGCGTGCCGCGCAGGAAATGGAGAACGGTCGCCAGCATCTTGGCGGAATCGGCATGGTGTTCGGCGTCATGGCCATAGCGCGACACGGCGCGCGGCAGGTCGTGATTGCCCCAGAAGAGGCTATTCCAGCCGTCATCGGCGAGGCCAAGCTGCCAGCGATCGACCACGCGCTTGAACGCCACGAGGTCGAAAGGCTTGGGCCGCCACTTGCCCCACACCGCGTCCCATTGCTGCGTCACATGCTCGAACTGGAACACCATGTTGAGCTCGCCCCGCGCACGGCCAGAATACAGCAAAGCCGATTGCGGCGTCGCGCTCCAGGTCTCGCCCACGGTCAGCAGGTCCTTGCCGCCAAACGTCTCGCGGTGCATTTCCTGCAGGTAGTCATGGAGGCGCGGACCATCGGTGGTAATGTTGCGGTCCACATCCTTGCCGATCAGGTCGATCACATCCATGCGGAAGCCGGCGATGCCGCGCGCCTGCCACCACCGCATCATGGCATAAATCTCTGCTCGCAACAGGGGATTGTCCCAGTTGAGGTCCGGCTGCCGGCGTGAAAACTGATGCAGATAGTATTGCCCCGTTAGGGGATCCAGCGTCCAGGCCGGGCCACCAAAGGTCGACTTCAGATCGGTTGGGAAGCCCCCATCCGCAGCTGGATCGCGCCAAAGGTAGAAGTCGCGATAGCGAGAATCCCTGGACGACCTGGCATCCTTGAACCAGCGGTGTTCGTC
>CAKTFF010000030.1 GCA_934553185.1 uncultured Devosia sp. | reverse complement strand
GTCGAGGTTGTTGGTGAAGGCGGCATTGCCCTGGTCAACGAACAAGTTAAAGCCAAGCCCTGCGCCTTGAAGACCGGTCGATGTCGAGCGCGCCACGGCCGACTTGACGTCCGTCGTGTTGGGAGCGCCATCGTCCAGGACGCGCAGGTTGTTTGCGCCCGAGCTACTGAAGGCCAGGCCCGGCAACATGGTGCTGAGCCGGGTAGCGATGGCCGGGCCACCCGCGGACATGTCGAGCCCGATGATCTTCTGGCCAGACGCGTCGGTGTAATTTTCCGGCGTCGTCGTGTTGACCACACGCACACGCTTTTCGACGCCACCTTCCGAATAGGTCAGCAGAATGTCGTTGCCTGGCCGCATATTGGCCAGATCAAGGTCATAGCCCGCTGCTGCGCCATCCACGGCGGGCTTGCCCGGCGCCTTGTTGGTTGAAAAGGCCTGCGCCAGGCCCGCCGCAATCTCGTCGAGCTGGCTTTGCGCTTCGGTGAGCGTTTTGTCGCGCAGGGGCAGAAGGCCGCCCAGTTCGCCGCCCTGCAGTACGCCCTGCGCCACAAGGTCGATGGTCAAGCCCGAAGGCGTCGTCAACGACAGCTTGCCGACCTTGGTCTTGTCCGGATCGGGGTCGAAGGTCGAGGTGGTCGAGAGATTGCCGGCGCTTTCGAACTTGAAGCTGGAGACGCCATTGTCGATCAGGCCGACGCCGGAACGCGTCATCAGCGCCACGCTGCCGTCGGCGCGATAATCGGCGCGTACGTCAACCAGTTCGGCAACCGAAGACACCAGCCGATCGCGCTGGTCCATCAGCGCCGCTCGTGACGAGTCGGTCATGCCCAGATCGAGCATGCGATTGTTGACCTCCGCCAGGGAGTTGAGCATGCCGTTGAGGTTATGAACGTTGGCGGCGATCTGCCCTTCGGTTTCCCCGCGCATGCTCTGGATGGTGTTGGACATCCGGTTCAGCGTTTCGGCCATGGTCTGGGCCGAGGCCAGGGCGTCGGCGCGCGCGGTATAGTCGTCAGGGCTGGTGGCTATGCCTTGCAGCGCGTTCTGCAGTTCGGAATAGATGGTGTCGAGCGACCCGGCGCTGCCAGGCTTGCCCATGAAGCCCTGCAGGCGGTCGAGATAGCTGGCCTGCACGCCCGACAGCGCGGTATCGGACACCTGGCGCGTGTAGTAGGTTTGAAGGCTCGTGTTGAAGGCCCGGTTGGCGCCCGCGGTGCGGGCATAGGAGCTTTCCTGGGAATTGTAGTCGACGACGTTGAGCGACTGCCGATGGTAGCCGGGCGTGCCCGAATTGGCGATGTTGCGGCTCAGGATGTCGAGGGAGTCCTGATTGACCCGCAAGCCGGACACGGCATTGGTCAGTGATGTCGTCAGACCCATTGTTGGGCTCCTCACACAGGAGAAGAGCCCGGCCTGTGCGCCGGCCGGACCCTATGGCTTGGTTCCGCCCTTAGCGGATCATGTTGAGCGCTTCCTGGAGCATCTCATCGGCCGTGCTGACGATGCGCGTTCCGGCGGCATAGGCCTGCTGGGTGACGATCAGCTTGGTGAATTCGTCGGAAATGTCGGTGTTGGACGCTTCGAGGGCTCCACCGATCACGCCCGAGCCGGACAGATCAAGGATTGCCTCGCCCGACTCCGAGGTGGCCGAAAACACGCCGCCGTCGAGACGCTTGAGCTTGTTGCCGGCATTGAATTCGGCCGTCACCACCTGCGCCATGTCGATGCGCTCGCCATTGCTGTAGGTAGCGACCACCCGGCCGCTGTCGTTGATGGCGACTGAAACGAATTCACCAGCGCCATAGCCGTTCTGGTTCAGCGTCGAAACGCTGACCGTGCCGTTCACATCGGCGAACTGCGACACGCCATTGGTGTCGTGCTTGAGCTCGACATCGCCGATCGCCACGCCGTTCACGGACAAGTCCTTGATGGTCACCGAGGGCAAGCCGGGCGGCACGAGCGAGCCATCGGGGCTGAACGTGTAGTCCTGGCCCACATTGGTCCACATCTCGTTTGCGCCTGTCGCTGTGCTGTCGGACATGTAGAACAGGTTCCAGGTGTCCGCGCCGCCTGACGCCGCGCTGTCGATCTTGGCCCAGCGCATCTGCACGTTGGCGGGTGCGCCGTTTTCGGCATAAACGGTGATGGCGCCGCCAGCGACCGAGTTGGCCTTGAACTGGGCATCCTGCGCACCGGAAACGCCGCTGATGCGCGCCGGTGGGGCAACGGCGGTGAAGGTGCCGTTGACGCCGAGGCCAGCCGCCGCGGTGCCGGCCACAACAAGCTGGTTGGTCTTGTTCTTGCCCATGTTGATGTTGATCGCGCCACCGGTCACCGACACGGAGGCTGAGGAAAAGGCATCGACGCCGGAGGAGCGCAACTGCTGCTGGATCTGCGCCAGCACTTCGGAAATGCTCTGCCCGGTCTGCACGTTTACGCCCAGGTTCGGCGCGGTGACCCCACCTGGATCATTGTCGTGAAACTCGACGGTGACGACGCTGGAGGGCGTGGTGTTGGCGGTGAACCGCAGGGTCTCGCCATCGGCAAAGCCATTGGTGATCGCGTCCAGATCGGCGTTGGCGACGGGGTCACCATTCACCTGCGCGGGCAGCCCGGCATAGGTGCCCGCCTGGAACAGCTCGCTATTGGGGACGGTCGCCACATAGCCGGTATTCTTGGGCAATTGCGGCAGGTTGGCCTGGTAGTTGATGCGGTTGGTCTGCTGGGCGGGGAGGAAGTTGTTGGACAGCTTGATCACCTCGGGCACCGAACCCGAAATGTTGCCCGTGGAGGTGTCGATCGGCAGGCCCTTGAGGTAGTAGCCGGCCCCGTTGGCGAGCAAACCGTCCTTGTCGATTTCGAAGTCGCCGCGCCGGGTATAGAAATTGCTGCCGGAGAACACGGGATTGCCGTCGGACTGACCAACTTTGGGTTCAACCACGAAGAAGCCGTTGGCATTGAGCGCGATAAAGGTCTCGTCCGACACCGTCTTGATGTCGCCCTGGACATTGTTGGTGCCGCGCGACTGCGCCAGCACGGCCCCGGGAACCTGGCGCGAAATCGGAGCATCGGGGATCAGATCGAGAAAGTCGGTCTCGATCCGCTTGTAGCCGGTGGTCTGGGAATTGGCGATATTGCCCGAAATGTTCTCCAGCGCATGCGCCTGGGCCCGCAGCCCGGTCACCGCACTGGAAAGAGCGCCATAGATGCCCATGCGAAAACTCCAAATAACCCGTTGCCGTCCGAAGACGTGTTCGCAACCGATGGTGCAAGGGCGATGCCAAGTAATTGGACCTTGTTTTTATTGGGCTTTCCGCCGCGGCCTTACGGTGGGATCACCTTCAACCGGCAGGACCTTTCTGCTGACCGGCAGATTTTGCCGCCCGCTTGTCGTGCCCCCTCCCTTCCATTAAGTCAGGAACAGTGTTCCGGGACCTTTGCCGATGCTGTTCTCAAGTGCCGACGAGTTCATACAAGCGCCGCAGCGCGCCGTGACCGTGTTCGGCATGGCGGGCGTGGGCAAGACACGGCTGAGCAACATGCTGCGTGCCAACAGGTGGTTTCATTATTCCGCCGATTACCGCATCGGCACCCGCTATATGGGCGAGTACATCGTCGACAACTTCAAGCATGAAGCCATGAAGGTGCCGTTCCTCGCCGAACTGTTGCGCTCGGACTCCATCTACATTTCGTCCAACATCACCTTCGACAATCTCGACCCGCTCTCGACCTATCTCGGCACACCGGGCGACCCTGGCCGGGGCGGCCTGCCCCTGGCCGAATACCAGCGGCGGCAGGAGCAGCACCGCGTGGCTGAAATCGCCGCGCTGGGTGATGTGCCGCACTTCATCAGCCGCGCGCAGGCGCTTTATGGCTATAGCGACTTCATTGCCGACACCGGCGGTTCACTGATCGAGGTAATCGACCCCACCGACGCCAATGACCCGGTGGTGAAAACCCTGGCGGCGTCCACGGCGCTGCTCTACATCCGAGGAACCGGCAAGGACGCTGCCGAATTGGTGCGCCGGTTTCGGCAATCGCCCAAGCCCATGTATTACCGGCCCCACTTTCTAGTTGAGAAATGGGCCGAGTACAAAGCGCTCAACAACATCACCGATGACGACGCAGTCGATCCGGAAGGCTTCGGCGCTTGGGGCTTTGAAGCCCTGCTGCATGACCGCCTGCCCCGCTACCAGGCGCTGGCAGACAATTTCGGCTATGTCGTGGAAGCCTCGGACCTCGCCACCGTTCGGGACGGCGACGAGTTCATCGACCTCATGGCTGCAGCGATCGAGAAGCGAATGCGATAGCGCGTTCCCTTCGGGGAAGCGCGCCGCCCTTTCACCGCTTTTCGATCACTCTGCCCAAGAGGCCCCAATGCCTATTCGCATCCCCGACAACCTGCCCGCGCGCAAGACGCTTGAAGACGAGGGCGTCTATGTCATGGATTCCACGCGCGCGGCGCGTCAGGACATCCGGCCGCTGTCCATCGGACTGCTCAACCTGATGCCCAACAAGGAACGAACCGAGACGCAGTTCACCCGGCTGATCGGCTCCACCCCGCTTCAGGTCGAACTGACGCTGGTGCGCGTCACCGACCACCAGGCCAAGAACACTTCGGAAGATTACCTCAAGACCTTCTACAAGACCTGGGAAGAGGTGCGCGAACACAAGTTCGACGGCTTCATCGTCACGGGCGCGCCGATCGCCAACATTCCCTTTGAAGACGTGCGCTACTGGCCTGAAATGGTCGAAATCATGAACTGGACGCAGACCAACGTTCATCACACCATGTTCATCTGCTGGGGCGCGCAGGCCGCGCTGCACCACTTCCATGGCGCTCGCCGCTATCGCATGACCGAGAAAGCCTTCGGCGTGTTCCGCCACCGGGTCACCAACCCGCGCTCGCCCTTCCTGCGCGGCTTTTCCGACAGCCCGATGATCCCGGTTTCCCGCTACAACGACATCGACCGTACGACCCTGAGCGGCGATCTGGAAATCCTGATCGACAACGCGGAGATCGGCGTCTGCATGCTCGGGGATCAGACGCACCGGGCCGTGCACTTCCTGAACCACCTCGAATACGACAATCGCTCGCTTGCCGATGAATACGAGCGCGACCACAAGGCGGGGCTTGGCACGCCCCCGCCGGCCAACCTGTTCCCCAACGGCGACACCAGCGCCGAGCCGGAAAACCGCTGGCGCAGCCATGCGCATCTGTTGTTCCAGAATTGGATCAACGAGATTTATCAGACGACGCCCTATGAGATCGACAAGATAGGTTCCCGCCTCGTTTGAGGCAGACCTCAGGATGAGGTTTCCGGGGCATTGAAGAGTCCTGGCAAATCCCTATCTTGCCAGCGGACCAGAAAGACAAGCGCGTGCCCCAGACACCAACGACCATCGTCGACGAACTGGGCATCGCCCTCTCCAACATGGCCGACGCGGCAACCGGCGCCTGGACGCCGACGCTTCGGCTGGGGGTGACGGGGCTGAGCCGCGCGGGCAAGACCATCTTCATCACGGCTTTGGTGCATAACCTTTTGACCGGTGGGCGGCTGCCTGGCTTCACGCCGCTGGCTGAGGGCCGGTTCATCGGCGCCAAGCTCGCCGAATACCCCGACGCGACCATTCCACGCTTTGCCTATGAGGCGCATCTGGAGGCGCTGAGCGGGCGGCAGCCCATCTGGCCGGAGGGAACACGGCGCATCTCGCAACTGCGCCTGGTGCTCAAATACCAGTCCCGCAACTGGTATTCGGGGCTGACCGGTCCCTCGACGCTCAACCTCGACATCGTCGACTATCCCGGAGAATGGCTGCTCGACCTGCCGCTTCTGGGCATGAGCTTTGCCCAGTGGAGCGCCGAGGCGCTGGAACGGGCACGCCGCCCAGGCTCGGGCAAGGAAGCGACGCCGTTCCTCGAAGCGCTTGCCGCGACGGACCCGCTCCAAACCGCTACCGACCCCGATGCCGAGCGACTGGCGGTGTCCTTCACCGACTATCTGCGCCGTAGCCGCGAGCATGGCGCGCTGTCCACCCTGCCGCCCGGCCGCTTCCTCTTGCCCGGGGACCTGGAGGGCTCCCCGGCTCTGACCTTTGCGCCCCTGCCCGCGCCAAGCCAGGCGGTGCGCAGCGGCACGCTCTACGCCATGCTGGAGCATCGTTACGAGGCCTACAAGGACCGCATCGTCCGCCCGTTCTTTCGTGACCACTTTGCGCGCCTCGACCGCCAGATCGTGCTGGTCGACACGCTGCGCGCGCTCAATGCCGGTCCGGCTGCCGTTGCCGATCTCGAAACCGCACTGTCTTCGGTTCTAGCCTGCTTCCGCCAGGGGGAAACCAATCCATTGCTGCGCCCCTTCGTGCGCAAGATCGATCGCATCCTGTTTGCAGCCACCAAGGCGGATCACCTCCACCACACCAGCCACGACCGGTTGGAAACCATTCTCAATCGGCTGGTCGCCAATGCCGCCAAGCGCGCCCGGTTTGCCGGCGTGCAAACCCGGTCCATGGCCATTGCCGGCGTTCGCGCCACGCGCGAGGGCACGATCAGCGAGGGGGGCGAAACCCTGCCGACCATCATCGGCACGCCCATCCGTGGAGAAACGCTGGGCGGCACGGCCTATGATGGCGAAACAGAAATCGCACTATTTCCTGGTGACTTACCGGAACGGCCGGACTCATTGTTTGAAGACGGCTCGCCTGTTTCGCTGCAGTTCCTCCGCTTCACGCCGCCGCGCAACCTTGATCGCAACAGCAATGGCGATCTCGTGCTGCCCCATATCCGCTTTGACAGGGCGCTCGATTTTCTTCTGGGAGACCGGCTCGCATGAAAGGCCCTATCGCTCGCCCGACCGCTCTCGACGTTCCGCCCAGCGATGCTGCGCGGGCGCCGCGCGCCTTTGCACCGGCCGATGCGCTGCCCGCTACGGCTGAGTTTGACGATGTCGGGGAGAATCCGCTTATTGCGCCGCCGGTGCGTCGAGCGGGATGGGCGGGGCGGCTTGCCTGGACAGCCGCCGGCATCCTCGTATCCGCCGGGCTCGGCCTCGCGGCCGACCGGCTGATCCGGGATCTGTTTGCAACCAACGAATGGCTGGGCGTTCTCGGCCTTGCCGTGCTCGCGGTGTTTGTGCTGGCCATTGCCGTGTTGGCGGCACGCGAGATCTTCGCGCTGCGGCGCCTTCATGTGCTCGATGCGCTGCAGCGAAACGCCCGCGAGGCTGTAGCGCTCGATGATGCCGACCAGGCGCGGCGCGTGGTCAACGAGCTCATGGCAATCTACGCAGCGCGTCCCGATCTTGCCCGCGCCCGGCAGTCGGTTTCCGAGAACCTTCCCCACCTGTTCGACGGGGTGGAAACCGTTGCCCTTGCCGAGCGCAACCTTCTTGCGTCCCTGGACAAGCGCGCGAAAGTCCTCACCGCAGCTTCTGCCCGGCGGGTGGCGCTTGTGACCACAGTCTCGCCGCGGGCGCTGGTCGACATCGCCTTTGTTCTTTATGAAAGCGTCCGCCTGGCTGGGGCCATTGCCGCGCTTTATGGTGCCCGACCGGGCCTGTTCGGCTTCTGGCGGCTGACCGGCGCCGTCCTGGGACACCTGGCGGTCACCGGCGGACTGGTCCTGACCGATGGCGTGGTGGAGCAACTGGTTGGCCAGGGCCTTGCCGCCAAGCTATCGGCCCGCCTGGGTGAAGGGGTGGTCAACGGCTTGATGACGGTTCGGGTCGGCATCGCCGCCATGCGCGTCGTCCGGCCCCTGCCCTTTGAAGCGCTGAGCCAGCCAACGGTGCGGGACTTCATCCCGGAACTCACCAACCTGGCGACAGAGGCTAAATAGGCCTCAGGCCGCCTTGTGCATCTGTGGCAGTGTCTGGAACGTCTCGACCATCGGCTTGGCGAAATAATAGCCCTGAAACAGGTCGATGCCGGCCGCCTTGAGCACTTGGAGCTCGGCTTCTGTTTCGACGCCTTCAGCCAGCAGCTTGATGTTGAGCGAGCGGGCGATCTGCACCAGCCCGCCAACAATGGCCTGCTTGGCTTGGGACGCTTCAATGCCGCGCAGCAGTTCCATGTCCACCTTGATGAGGTCGGTCTGGAATTGGGCCAGAAGGCTCAAACCAGCGTAACCTGCGCCAAAGTCATCAAGCGCGGTGGTGAAGCCCATGCGGCGGTATTCTGAAACAATATGGCTGACATGGCCGACATCGTCCATGCGCTCATTTTCGGTGAACTCGAACATCAGCCGACGCGGATCGAACCGGGTACGGGCGGCGGCGCCAAGCGTCGCCTTGATGCAGGCCCGCGGCTCGTAGACGGCATTGGGCATGAAGTTGATGCTGAGCTTGGCATCGCCGTCCCCGATATGGGCACCGGCCAACTCGATCGCTTTAACGCGACAGGCCTGGTCGAACGCATAGCGGTTTTCTTCGGTGACGGCGCTGAGCACGGTGTAGGCGCCCTCGCCGCCGGCGCCGCGAACCAATGCTTCGTAGCCCCAGATCTTGCCGGCGGTCACATCGACGATGGGCTGGAACGCCATGGTGAAGGCAATCGGAAAGTCATCCCCGTTGCGGCAGCCCTGACAAGATACGGTATTCATGACTAACCTATGTTACTGACAGCGCTTGCTAAATTGGCTGCAGTGTCCGCCATAGACCTTAAGGCTTAGTCAATCGGCTCGATCATAAACTTAGTCTTTAGCTGCACTCGGCGCCAAGGTCAGTGTCAAGCCGTCCAGGGCATCGCTCATCAGGATCTGACAGGAAAGCCTTGAATTGGCGCGCACGTCGCCGACGCTGTCGAGCATATCCTCTTCGTCGTCGCTGGGTGCGCCGACCGCATCGAGCCAGTCTGCATCCACATAGACATGGCAGGTGGCGCAGCTCAAAGCGCCGCCGCACTCGGCCTTGATGTTGAGCCCCCAGTCGCGGATCACTTCCATGACGCGCCAGCCCTCAAGCCCTTCGAGCTCGTGCTTGTCGCCGGCCTGGTCAGTCACGTGGATAAGCATGAGGGCTCTCCGAGGATTAAGCGTCAGGCGACGCCGAGCTTCTTCTGCAGCTTGGTTGAGCTGGTCGTGTACTGGAACACAACGCGTTCGCCCGGCGAAACGATCGCCTTGGCCGCCTGGGCCATCAGGGCTGCCTCGTGGAAGCCGGACAGGATCAGCTTGAGCTTGCCGGGATAGGAGTTGATGTCGCCAATGGCAAAAATGCCGGGCACGGAGGTCTCGAACTTTTCGGTGTCGACCACGATCGTGTTGTCGTTGAGCTCAAGACCCCAGTCGGCGACTGGACCAAGCTTCATGGTGAGCCCGAAGAAGGGCAGCAAACGCGTGGCCGGCAGGGACAGATCGCCGGCATCGGTGGTCAGATGCACATGGTTGATCTGGCCGTTTTCACCGTCGAGCTTGGCGATCTGGCCGGTCAGGAAGTTGATCTTACCTTCCGCCACCAGCTCCTGCATCTTGTTGACCGATGCCGGGGCAGCCTTGAACACGGGACGGCGGTGGACCAGCGTGAGCGAGTTCACGATAGGCTGAAGGTTCAGCGTCCAGTCCAGCGCCGAGTCGCCACCACCGACGATCACCACGTCCTGGCCCCGGAAATCATCCATCTTTCGGACGGAATAGAACACCGACTGGTTCTCGAAGGCCTCAATGCCTTCAACCGGTGGCCGCTTGGGCTGGAAGGAGCCACCGCCAGCGGCGATCACCACTACCTTGGTGATAAAGGTTTCATCCGCATCGGTCTGGAGCCGGAACGAACCATCCGCCTGCTTCTCGATGGTGTTGATCATCCGGTTGAAGTGGAATTCCGGCGAGAATGGCGCGATCTGCGCCATCAGATTGTCGGTGAGCTGCTGCCCGGTCACCACGGGGAAGCCGGGAATGTCGTAGATGGGCTTTTCCGGATAAAGCTCAGCACACTGCCCGCCGGGACGGTCCAGAATGTCGATGAAATGGCATTTGAGATCGAGCAGCCCGAGTTCGAAGGCGGCGAACAGCCCACACGGGCCCGCGCCGATGACGACGACATCGGTGGTGATTTCAGTGCTCATCAGGTCTCAAAGTCCATTTGCCGGGGAACGAACGCCCCGATTAGGTGATCGGCGTCGTCCACTTACCTCAGTGGACGCGACGAAGAAAGGGGCGGGTGCCGACGGGGACTTCGGCAATCCCCACCGGTTGGTAGAAGAGATCGACTTCAGGCAGACGGTTCTCGATCAAAGCCTGGCGGGTTGGTTCATGGGTGACCACGAAGGCGTTGAAGCCGCAGCGGCGCATCAGCGGGATCTGGTCCTGCAGAATGTCACCCACAGCCCGGATTTCGTTAGCAAAGTGAAAGCGCTCACTGAGCATCCGGGCCGTCGAATAGCCCCTGCCGTCGCTGAAGGAGGGAAAGGCAATGGCGACGGACGCAAAGCGCGCCAAGTCACCCGCCACGTCCTCGATGCGCTCGCCCGGCGCCACCAGCAATCCAAGCGGATGGGCGGTCGCCATGAAGGCGTCGCGATTGGCGAGGAATACAGCGAGCGGCACATGCGTATAGGCGGCGCTCGCCACGACGTCGTTCTCGCTCCAGGCGTGGAACGGATCGGCGATGAAGGCGCCATCCTTCCAGAGCATGTGCTTGGCCTCGGTGGTCATCGGCTTGGCAATTGCTCCGTTGAAGTCGAAATGGATGCCGCACTCTTTCTTGTTGAGGCCGCGCCAGCGGCCGGCACGCGGATCTTCCCCCTCGGCAACCACCGAAGTGCAGGGCGCGCAGCCGATTGACTTATAGCCCTTAGCGAACAGCGGATGCTCGGGCAAGCCATGCGCAACCTTGTACTGATTGACGTCGGCATCGGTAAAGTAGGCCAAAGGGTTGACCTTGATGCGATCGTCGCTTGTCAGCTCGAAATGGGGCAGCACGCCTCGTTCGACGGTTTGAAAGCGCTTGCGGCCGGTCACCCAGCCGCCGAACTGCTCGGTGATCGGCTCAAGCGGCTCGGTCTTGCGGATATGGCAGCACGAGTCCGGGTCGGTTTCCCAGAGGTCGCCCTTGGGATCAAAGCGCAGCAGATCGCCGGCATGCGGACGAATAGCATGGACGTTGATCAGCCCCAGATGCTTTTTCAGCGTCTCGACATAGTGCAGTGTCTCGACGAAGTGCTTGCCGGTTTCCAGGAAATAGACCGGCATGGACGGGTCGACCTGCGCCACGATATGGAGCAGCACGGCCGAGTCGGCGCCGAAGGAGGACACGATGGCGAGGTCGCCCGGAAGAACGTCGCTGACGGCGTAGCGCAGCACGCCGACGGCGTCCATTTCGTCGAACATGCCATTGAGGGCCAAAATGCCAAGGGCCCGCAGCTTGTCATGAGCCGCAGGCATGGGTGCAAGCTTAGGCAGCGCCATAGAGGGCCTCCTTGAACGGCGCTTCGCCGAGGCGGCGATAAGCCTGGATGAAGCTCTCGTCGGGGCTGGTGCGCTTGGCGATATAGGTGTCGACCAGCGTTTCGATGGCGCCGGGTACGTTTTCGGCTTCAAAGCCAGGGCCGATGATCTTGCCCACCGCGGCCTGTTCGGTTGCATCGCCGCCAAGGGTGATCTGGTAGAGCTCGCCACCTTTTTTCTCGACGCCCAGAATGCCGATATGGCCGACATGGTGGTGGCCGCAGGCATTGATGCAGCCCGAAATCTTAATCTTGAGATCGCCGATTTCGGCTTGTCGCTTGGGCTCTGCGAACTTCCGCGAGATTTCCTGCGCGATGGGGATTGAACGGGCATTGGCCAGCGCGCAGAAGTCGAGGCCGGGGCAGCAGATCATGTCGGTGATGAGACCCGTATTGCCTTCGGCCAGCCCGGTGGCGGCCAGCGCATCATAAACCGCACGAAGATCGGCAACGGCAACGTGGGGCAGAACCAGGTTCTGCTCATGGGTGACGCGCAACTCGTCAAAGCCATAGCGCTCGGCAATGTCGGCAATGTCGTCCATCTGCCGGTCGGTTGCGTCACCAGGCGCTCCGCCTACGGGCTTGAGCGAGATGGTGACCGAAGCATAGCCGGGCTGGCGATGACCATTGATGTTGTGGTCGAGCCAACGGCCATAGGCGGGGTCGATGATCGACTCATAGGCCACGTCGATCTTTGTCG
>CAKTFF010000029.1 GCA_934553185.1 uncultured Devosia sp. | reverse complement strand
GGCTGGCATGGGAGGGTAACGACGGCAAGTGAGCTATTGCCATCCGCAAACGTAATTGTGAAAGTGCGGTGCTCGGCGCGGGAGCAGGCATGGCGCTCTATCCTAAGTATCCGATATGCACCGAAAGGCTGGCTCTGCGTCCGTTTACCCGAGGCGACGTCGATGCCGTTTACAGCTATCGACGCCGCGAGGATGTTGCACGTTATCTGTTTGACCAGCCGTTGAGCCGGGAAGAATGTGCGCTGGCTGTACAGCAGCGCGCGGGTCAACTGGCGCTGAAGGCTGACGGCGACAAGATCATCTTGGCAGTGGAGCTTGCCGCGACAGCGGCCGTGATCGGTGAGGTCTCGTTGATCTGGCGTATTGCCGAAGCGGGGCAAGGGGAACTCGGATGGATCTTTGATCCAGGTTACCAGCGGCAAGGTTATGCCACGGAAGCTGCCAATGCGATGATCAGCCTAGCTTTCGGAACGGGTGACATCCACTGGGTTTCGGCGCGCTGCGATGTCCGCAACAGTGCGTCCTGGCGGCTTATGGAGCGGCTCGGCATGAGGCGAGAGGCCCATTTGCAGGAGCATGTCGTTTCTAAGAGCGGCTGGGATGAAGAGTATATCTATGTGCTTTGGCGCGCTGAGTGGGAAAAGCGTCGCGAAGGGGAAACGAATAAATGATGGCGGGTTAGGGAACTATATTTCGCCGCGCTCTGGAACCGCGGTTCTGAGATGACGTTCTCGCTTCTAAGAAGCACGTGGGGAGCGCATCATGTCGTCAGTAACTTTGCCAATCGAAACCGAGCGTCTGGTTCTTCGGACCTTCGAGCGAGGTGATGTCGATGACTTGGCGGCGTATCATGTGCTGCCATCGATGCAACGGTATGTCGTCAGCAAAACCCGTGATCATTCTGAGGTTGCAAATGCCCTAAACATCATGCGCCAGCATGTCGGACTGCAGCGACCCGGCGACACGTTGACCCTTGCCATGGTGCGCAAAGGTGATGAAGCGCTTATTGGCCATGTTTCCTTGATCTGGTCTGATGCGACATCGGGACAGGGTGAAGTTCGCTTTTGCATCAATCCATCCTTTGCCGGACAGGGGTTCTGCAAGGAGGCGCTGAGCGCCGTGTTCAACCTTGCTTTCGATCACTTCCGCATCCACCGCCTGTTTGTGCGCAGTGATGGCCGCAATCACCACTCGATCAAGCTCATGCAGCAGTTGGGCATGCGGCTCGAAGCGCACTACCGGGAGCATGCTCTGTTCCAGGGTAATTGGGACGAAGAGCTACACTTCGCCATTCTCGACAGAGAATGGCAGCGGTCGACCAAGGTTCGCGATCTCCCAACACGGCATCGCGTCGCCTGATTGCGTCACGTTTGTAAAACCGGCTAAGAGCGTCCAATCGTTTGAGACTGGGCGCCATGGCTGGAACTGACACGTCAATCAAGATTGAGCTCCTTCCGTCGCCAGCAGTTATACTATGTGAACCCCAGCTCGGGGAAAACATTGGGACTGCGGCGCGGGCCATGGCCAATTTCGGCCTTTGGGATCTTCGTCTGGTACGGCCGCGCGATGGTTGGCCGAATGAAAAAGCTACTGCGGCAGCGTCTCGTGCAGATCATGTTATCGAGCGGGTCAGGGTGTTTGACACGCTCGAGGCTGCGATCGCCGACTTGACCCTGGTGCTGGCAACAACGGCAAGGCCGCGGGATCTCCAAAAAGAGGTGATCGGCCCCGACGAAGCTGCGGACCGCATGGCGGCGCAGGTCGGTGCGGGCCGAGGCGTGGGGCTTTTATTCGGCCGGGAAAAGTGGGGCTTGCTCAACGAGGAGGTCGCCCTAGCGGACACGATCGTGACCTTGCCGGTGGAGCCGGCTTTTGCATCGCTCAACATTGCTCAGGCTGTGCTGTTAATGGCTTATGAGTGGCGGCGTCACAGTGAGATGGGCACGACCCTGCCGTTTGGTGATGCAATGGCCGAGGTCGCGCCGCGCGAGGAACTGCTTGGCCTGTTCGGGCATCTGGAGACCACGCTGGACGGCTCGGGCTTTTTCACAGCGCCGGACAAGCGCCCCACGGTGATCAACAACCTGCGGACCATGTTGGAGCGCGGCAAGTTCACCAGCCAGGAAATTCGCACCCTGCGGGGCGTCATTTCGTCCATAGATCGGCGGCATGAGCGGCCCAATCCCAATCGCCAGCGGAAGACTGAGGACTGAGGGTGCGAGTTGCTGTGAACTAGGCTTTGACTGCAACAAAAGGGCATGGCAATGCCCTGTGCATCATGAGCACCCCAGTACCATCCGACTCATCCCGCATCGCGTTTACCTACAAAGGTTTTCGCTTCTTCTGGCTGACCACGTTGCTGGTCAGCTTCGCTGTGCAGATCATGTCGGTTTCGATCGCCTATCAGATCTATGAAGTGACGCGCGAGCCGCTGCTGGTGGGGCTGGTGGGGTTGTGCCTGTTTCTGCCGGCGCTGGTGCTGATTCTCGTCACCGGCCTTGCCGCGGACCGGTTCAACCGGCGGCGCATCATGGCAATCTGCCTCAGCGTCGAGCTGCTTTGTGCCCTGGCGTTTCTGCTGTTTACCGAAGCTGAAGCGCATGAAGTCTGGCCCCTTTTCGGCATTCTCGTGGTGCTCGGCACGGCGCGGGCCTTTTGGGGGCCAGCTGCGCAATCGCTGGCCCCGAACCTGGTGCCGGCTGAAGCGCTGAGCAACGCCATCACGGTCAACGCATCTGCATGGCAATTTGCTTCCATCGCCGGACCTGCGGTGGGCGGGGTGCTTTATGCTTTTGGGGCGGTTGTGCCGTTTGCTACAGGTGCCGCGCTGCTCCTTTGCGCCGTGTTCAGCGTGCTGATGATCCCGCAGCCCAAGCAGCGGGCATCAGCGCAGGCGACCAGCATGGAGACGCTGCTGGGCGGCTTTCGCTATATCTTCTCCAACAAGGTAGTGCTGGGCGCCATATCGCTCGACATGTTTGCCGTGTTGATGGGCGGCGCGGTGGCCATGATGCCGATTTACGCCACCGACATTTTGCATGGCAACTCGATCGCCAACGGCTTGCTGCGAGCGTCACCGGGCATTGGCGCTATCGTCATGGCGCTTATTCTCACTCGTTTTCCCATCCGCAATTTCGCCGGCCGCATCCTGTTCGTCTGCGTGGCGCTGTTTGGCGCGTTCACGGTGGTGTTCGGGTTTTCGACGAGCCTTTGGCTGTCCATCCCCGCACTTGCGCTTGTGGGTGCATCGGACATGGTCAGTGTCACCATTCGCGAAACCATCATGCAATTGTGGACGCCTGAAGAGGTGCGCGGGCGCGTCAATGCGGTCAACTCGGTGTTCATCGGCGCGTCCAACGAATTGGGTGAGTTCCGGGCCGGCACGGTTGCCCATTTCATCGGCCCTGTTGCGGCGGTGGTGATCGGCGGCTTTGGCGCCATTGCGGTTGCGGGCATCTGGAGCGTGATCTTTCCCGGTTTGCGCGAACAGCGCTCGCTTGACCACCGCATGGTGTCCGATGGCGTGGCGGAGCGGGACTCTGCTTGACGACAGCGCTGCAATTGCCTAAGACGCGGCCACCTATCCGGGCCTTTGGCCCATAGGCGCACCCGGGATCTCCACCAAATTTGGGGTCTGTCGGCCCTCCGCAAGGAGGGCAGAGGAGGGCGCGATCCATTCACCTCGTAAGAAGGATACGCGATGTCGAAGCGTCATTCAGCCAAGTACAAAATCGATCGCCGTCTGGGCGAAAACATCTGGGGCCGTCCCAAGTCCCCGCTTAACGCTCGTGCCTATGGCCCGGGCCAGCACGGTCAGCGCCGCAAGGGCAAGCTGAGCGACTATGGTCTGCAGCTGCGCGCCAAGCAGAAGCTCAAGGGCTATTACGGTTCGGTGACCGAAAAGGCGTTCAAGAAGCTTTACACCGAAGCTGCCCGCGTCAAGGGCGACACCGGCGAGAACCTGATCGGCCTGCTCGAATCGCGTCTGGACGCTGTTGTGTACCGCGCCAAGTTCGTTGCTACCCCGTTTGCTGCACGCCAGTTCGTGTCGCATGGCCACATCATGGTCAACGGCAAGCGCGTCAACATCCCGTCCTACCAGGTCAAGGTCGGCGACAAGATCGAAGTGCGCGAGCGCTCCAAGCAGCTTACCGTGCTGCTCGAAGCTACCCAGCTGGCCGAGCGTGATGTGCCCGACTATGTCGAAGTCGACCACAACAAGATGACCGCCACCTTCGCCCGCGTTCCGGCCCTGTCTGACGTGCCCTATCCGGTACAGATGGAACCGAACCTGGTCGTGGAATTCTACTCGCGCTAATCGCTGCGGGGATAACTCAACTGAAAAGGGCCGCTCCTTCGGGAGCGGCCCTTTTGTTTTGCGTTGCTACCGTCCAGCCGGCGTATCGAAGAGCTCCTCGGACCGAAGATAGATTGGGTCGTTGTAGTCGTTGGCGGTCCGAGCACTCTCTGGAATGTTGGCTTCAAAGGCGCGCAGGCGCTGGAAAACCGAAATCAAGACGATAATCGTCGTCCAGGAGTTTGCGAGGAACTTGAAGGACTCTTCTACCCGGTCGAACGCATTCAGTACCTGCTGCACGAGACCAAAGGTTATGGCTCCTGCGACAACTGATGGTCCCAGTGCAATCAGGGGGATGAAGTTGGAACCCTGCAGATAGGCATAGCGTGCTACGTTGAAGTAGAGGTAGTGCCAATAGAGCCGGAAGTAGTTCCGCTGCACATTTTTGAACAGCCCTCTTACGGTTGGAGGCGGCGCCCTTTCGCTGTTGTCCTCTCCATAAACAAGTTCCTTGCGGAACGCGGCTTCCACGCGCTGGTTCTGAAACTCTAGGCCGGGCAGTCGAATACCCACGAGCGCCAGCAACACGGTGCCCGCCGCAGCCGACACAAGAGCCACCCACACCAGGCCGCCATTAACAGCGCCGATCCAAGGTAACTCAGTGACCTGCTGGGAAAGGCCCCAAAGAAGCGGCAGGAAGACCAGCAGTGTCATGATCGAAGAGACCAGCGACACTGCAAGACCTTCTGTCAGGCGGGAGAACTGCTGAGTATCTTCCTGAACACGCTGAGACGCGCCCTCAACCTTCCGCAAGTGCTGCCAATGGGTCATGTAGTAGAAGGTCATCGCCCGGCGCCAGCGGAACAGATAATGCGAGACCAAGAACAGGTTGATGACCTGAATGGTGATGTTGGGGACCACCACGTAAAGCACGGTCCAAATCTGACCCAGAAACTGATCGAGACTTATGGTTCCCGGATTGGTGATGGCCGTCTGCATCAGGTCATAGAAGTCGCCATACCAGGTGTTGACGAATGCGCTGACCTGAACGCTGAAATAGACGATCTCGATAATGGTGACGCTGCCGACGACACTCCACCAGTACCAGCGTCGATTGCCGCCGATCCAGTACCAAGGGATGCAGAACAGGTAGCCCGCCATCAGCACATATTGGTAGAGCCAGATTGTTTCAGGCGTGAAAAAGGGTTCGGGATTGGCTTCGGTGGGCGCTGTTCCGATGAAGGCCCCAACATTGAGGACGCTCTGCAGGGCAGGTCCAACGGTGAACCAGATCGCCATTGCAAGCGCGACCCAGATCAGCGCCGCAGGAAAGAATAGACGAGGATTTGGAAAGAAGGATCGAAACACCGCGAACTCCAGGGTGCCGAGGAATGGCGTCATCTAACTGTCGCCGACGGGCTAAAGCAAGAAGACCAACTTAAACCTTCGGTAAGGTTTGCCGGGGCGGTTTTGCTTTCCCTCATGCGGCGGAGGGATTATCAGCTAGCGCAGTGATGCGGGGAGTATTTCGCGATGGCGCTGGTGATGGACGCGACGGCCGAGCCGGACCAGATGGAGGCGGGCGGGCACGCGATCTATGCGCAGGCGCCGCGGAGTGGCGAGTTCAACAAGCTGCGCAAGCGGCTGATCCGCAATATGCGCGAGGCGCTCGACAAGTTCGCCATGGTGCGGCCGGGCGAAAAGTGGCTGGTGGCGCTGTCGGGCGGCAAGGACAGCTATAGCATGCTGGCGCTGCTGCTGGACCTGCAATGGCGCGGCATGCTGCCGGTTGAATTGCTGGTGTGCAATCTCGACCAGGGGCAGCCGAACTTTCCCAAGCATGTGCTGCCCAAGTACCTAAGCGGGTTGGGCGTGCCGCACCGGATCGAATATCGCGACACCTATTCGGTGGTGACGAGCAAACTGCCCGAAGGGGCGACCTATTGCTCGCTCTGTTCGCGGCTGCGGCGGGGCAACCTTTACCGGATCGCCCGCGAGGAGGGGTGTTCGGCGCTGGTGCTGGGTCACCATCGCGACGATAGCCTCGAAACATTTTTCATGAACATGTTTCATGGCGGGCGGCTGGCGGCGATGCCGCCGCGGCTGCTGAACGACGAGGGCGACCTCGAGGTGCTGCGGCCGCTGATCTATTGCGCCGAGGAGGACCTGCAGCGGTTTTCCGATGCGATGGCCTTTCCCATCATCCCGTGTGACCTGTGCGGTTCCCAGGATGGGCTGGAGCGCAATGCGATGAAGGCGATGCTGGCCGACATCGAGCGGCGCATGCCGGGGCGCAAGGATGTGATGATCCGGGCGTTGGGCAACATCAATCCCAGCCATATGCTCGACACCAAGCTGTTTGATTTCGCTGCCATGGCGCAGGGCAGGAGCGGGTCATGAGCCTAGATGTGATGGCGCTGGCCAACCTCTTGCGGGAGGCTTCCAAGGCTGAGGCCCTGCCGCGGTTCCGGCGGCTCGATGCGTCGATGATCCACACCAAGACGTCGGCCATCGACCTGGTCACCGAGGCCGATGTGGCGACCGAAAACATGATCAAGGCGCGGCTGGCCGAGCTGATGCCAGAGGCTTTGTTTGTGGGTGAGGAATCGGTGGCGGCCGATCCGGCTTTGCTCGGCCGTTTGGCTGATGCCGACCTTGCCGTGGTGGTCGATCCGATCGATGGCACGGCCAATTACGCAGCGGGGCTGCCGCTGTTTGCCTGCATGGCGGCGGTGGTGCGGGGCGGCGAGACGGTGGCCGGGATTATCTACGATCCGATGGGCGACGACTGGGTGATGGCGGAAAAGGCCGCTGGAGCCTGGTTGCGGCGCCCTGATGGCGACGCGGTGAGGCTGCAGATCGCCGAGGCGCTTCCCTTGGCCGAGATGGTGGGCATGGCATCGGTGGCGTATATGCCGGCTCAGTCGCGACCGCAGGTTCTGCAGAACAGCGTCAAGCTGCGCATGCTGGTTAATCTGCGTTGCGCCGGGCATGAGTACCGGACGCTGGTGTCGGGGCATGGGCAGTTCGTCTGCTACAACAAGCTGATGCCCTGGGACCATCTGGCGGGCGTGTTGATTGCCCAGGAGGCCGGCGGCTACGCGGCCCGGCTTGATGGATCGGCGTATCTGCCCAGCCACGTGGATGGCGGCTTGCTGGTGGCGGTGGATCAGCCAAGCTGGGACATGCTGCGGCGCGAGGTCTTTACCTTTTAGAGTTTGCGGCGTGCCGAAATGCCGCCCGGCCTTTCGGCGTCGCGGTTGCACGGTAACGGGCGGCCATTGTGCCTTCCGAAACTAAAGTATGTGGCCCAATGGCCGCCCGTCACGATCCGCTTTTGTGCGAGGTCCGGTTCAGGCGGAGCCATTATTGCAGGTCCGGCTGCCGAGCTTCCTACCCCACTGAACAGGCGCCCCCGTTCCACGGTCCTCCCGCCCAGCCCTGCGTCGGGGCTGCGTGTGTGGCGGGAATGAAGGCATGATCGCATAGGGCTGAGGCGAGGGGGATAAGTTTTCCGTTGCTCCGACTCATAAGTGCATGCTTATGTGTCGATCATGAGTGAACCCGATATATTCAAGGCCCTGGCCGATCCGACGCGCCGCGCCCTGCTGGAGCGGCTGGCGGAGGGCGAGCAAACGGCGACGCAGTTGCGGGAGGGTTTTGCCATGACCCAGCCTGCCATGAGCCAGCACCTGGCGGTGCTGCGCAGCGCGGGGCTGGTGAGCGAGCGGCGCGAAGGGCGTTATGCCCATTACCGGATCGCACCGGGCGGGCTGACGCCGCTGCACCAATGGCTGGCCCGCTATCAGGCGTTTTGGCCGGCGCGAATCGATAATCTCAAGGACCTGCTCAAGGAGATGGACCAATGACGGATCGCGACACACTGGTCTTTGAATGCGAGCTCGATGCGCCGCCTGAGAAGGTGTGGCGGGCGCTGAGTGTTCCCCAATATCTTCGGGCATGGCTCAAGCCGTCCGCGCATGTGGATCTCCATGTGATCGCGGCGCAGGAGAACCGGAGCCTCCAACTGCGCTGGCGGGAAGCCGGGCAGGGTGCGGCTCTCGAGGTCGAGGATAGTGTGGTGACATTCGAGCTGGCGCCGACCACCGAGGGGCGGACGTGGTTCCGGCTGACGCATGCGCCGGAGGTGATGCCGGTGGCGGCGAATGGCAATGGGCTGATGATGCAGGCGGCTTAATGCCGGGTGCTTGTTTCCCTCTCTCCCTGAGGAAGAGGGTGCCGAGGGCCGACAAAGGGTGCCCTTTCTGCGTCTCGGGCATGGGCAAGCGCAGCACCCTCACCCGGAAATCCGCTGAACGCGGCTTTCCACCCTCTCCCTCAAGGGGGGAGGGATGATGACTGAGCCTTTCAGATATTCGAACAGGAGGTTCGCCGATGCGCGACATGATGCAGCTCGTCCCCATGGTGGTGGAACAATCGAGCCGGGGGGAGCGGAGTTTCGACATCTACTCACGCCTGCTGCGCGAGCGGATCATCTTCCTCAATGGGGAGGTGGAGGACACAATGGCGTCGCTGGTCTGTGCGCAGCTGCTGTTTCTTGAATCAGAAAACCCGAACAAGCCGATCTACCTCTATATCAACTCGCCGGGCGGGGTGATGACGTCGGCTTTTGCCATGTATGACACGATGCAGTTCATCAAGGCGCCCGTGGGCACGCTGTGCATGGGCATGGCCATGTCTGCGGGATCGTTTCTCTTGATGGCGGGGGAGCCCGGCAGCCGCATCTGCCTGCCCAATGCGTCGATCATGCTACATCAGCCCAGCGGCGGCTATCAGGGGAAGGTGACCGACATCATGCTCCATGCCGAGGAAAGCCTGCGACTCAAGCGACGCATGCACATGCTTTATGCCAAGCATTGCGGGCGCTCTTATGAGGAGGTGGAAGCCGCGCTGGAGCGGGACAATTTCATGACGCCCGAACAGGCCAAGGCCTGGGGATTGGTGGATCATGTGTACCATGATCGCAGCCAGATCGAGGATCCGGCTGCGACCGCGTAGTGTCAGTGGGCGCCGGCGTGGCTGAGGTCGGCGTCGCTGTTTTCTTCGCCCCGGCCAAACAAGCGGCCCTTTTCAGCGACGAGGATGCAGATGAGGGCAAGGGCGCCCATGGAGAGGTAGCCCGTGGCCACAGGCACGGTGGTGCCGTCAAACAATTGCCCGATATAGCTGCCGATGAGGGCGCCGCCGACGGTCTGGATGAAGCCGAACACGGCTGCTGCTGTGCCGGCCACTTCGCCCAAGGGTTCCATGGACAGCGAGTTCATGTTGGAGGCAGACCAGCCAAAGCAGAACATGATGATGGCCAGCAGCGAAAAGAACAGCCAGAGCGGCAGGAAACCGGACAGCGCGAAGGCGACCCAGATGGCGCTGAACAGGGTGTAGGTCAGCATGGCGCCATGGGAGATGCGGCGCATGCCAAAACGGCCCACGATGCGTGAATTGGTGAAGGACGACACGGCCATCAGCCCGGCCATGGCGGCGAAGGCGACGGGGAAATACACGCCCAGGCCATAGATATCGACATAGATCTGCTGGCTGGAGCTGATGAAGCCGAACAGGGCGCCAAAGAGGAAGGTGCCGGCAAGACCATAGGCAAAGGCGACGCGATTGGTGAAGACGATCACGAAGCCCTTGACCACGGCACCAAAGCTGAGCGGCCGGCGCTGGTCGATGGGCAGGGTTTCGGGAAGGCGAAAAAAGGTCCACAGCCAGAAGGCGGCGGCCAGCAGTCCCATGAAGATGAAGATGTTGTGCCAGTCGCCGACGAGAAGGATGACCTGGCCGATGCCGGGGGCAACGATTGGGATAGCCATGAAGACCATGAAGGTCAGCGACATGACCTCGGCCATTTCGCGGCCCGAATAGCGATCGCGCACCACGGCGGTGGCAATGACGCGGACGCTGGCGGCGCCCATGCCCTGGATAAAGCGCAGGGCGAGGAGGATGGCGAAATTGGGTGCGAAGACGGCCGCAAGTGCGGCGATGATGTAAAGGCCGATGCCGACCAGAAGGGGCGCGCGGCGGCCGAAGCGATCGGTCAGCGGGCCAAAGCCGAGAACGGCGATGCCCATGCCCAGCATATAGGAGGAGATGACGAACTGGCGTTCGTTTTCGCTCGATATGCCAAGCGCCTGGCCCATATAGGGCAGAGCGGGCAGCATGACGTCGATGGCCAGCGCGTTGAGCGCCATCAGCGCCGCCACAAGGGCGATAAATTCAGGGCGCGAAAGCACCCGGGTGAAATGATCGGACATGATGTGAACCTGGAACGGCGCGCCAAGCGGATGGGGCGCTGGAAAGCTGGGCGGACCATGAACCCGCCCTCCTGCTTTGGCAACCCTTTATCGGCAACAAACGATGGATGGTTCAGGCGGGTTGTGCCGTGAAGCTGCCGGCGCTGCGTTCGTTGATGGGCAGGTGAATGGCGGCCGAGCCGAGGCCGAGAATGATGCCGAGATACCAGACCAAGTCATAATGGCCGGTGAGGTCGAAGACGACGCCGCCGAGCCAGACGCCCATGAAGGAGCCGAGCTGGTGGCTGAAAAATGCCACGCCATAAAGCATGCCCATGTAGCGCGCGCCAAAGAACAGGCTGACGAGGCCCGCGGTGAGCGGCACAGTGGAGAGCCAGAGAAGCCCCATCGCAGCGGCAAAGGCATAGGCCGTCCATTCGCTGACCGGGAACAGCATGAAGAGGCCAATGGCGACGGCGCGCGAGAAGTAGATGGTGGCGAGCAGCATCTGCTTGGGGAGGCGGCCGCCGAGATAGCCCGAGAGCAGCGAGCCGGCGATGTTGAACAGGCCGATGATGGCGATGGTCCAGCTGCCGGTTTCGGGCGACAGGCCGCATTGCACGAGATAAGCGGGCATGTGGACGTTGATGAAGGCGAG
The DNA here is from genome assembly GCA_934553185.1 of uncultured Devosia sp. Lineage (GTDB taxonomy): Bacteria > Pseudomonadota > Alphaproteobacteria > Rhizobiales > Devosiaceae > Devosia. The sequence continues at coordinate 1,626 of CAKTFF010000029.1, read as the reverse complement.
GTGGAAGCCGCAAACGAAGAAGCCGATGACGAGGAGCTTGTAGGAGCCGTGCCCCCAGGCTCTGGCGAGGGCCTGCATGAAGGGGAGGTCGGCTTGGCCCGTGGTGTTTTCGGTGCGGCCGCGCAGGGCGTAGCTGAGAGGGATGATCAGCAGCAGCGCCATGGCCAGATAGATCAGCGCCGTTTGCCAGCCAAAGGCATTAATGAAGCCCTGGCTGATCGGGGCGAAAGCGAACTGACCGAAAGACGAAGCGGCGGTGGCGACGCCGAAGATCAGCGAGCGCTTTTCGGCGGGAACCGAGCGCCCGAAGGCGGCCATGACCACCGAGAAGGAGCAGATGGCGATGCCGACGCCGGTGATGATGCCGGCCGTGACCATCAGCAGGCTTGCCGAGGGAGAAAAGGCCATCGCGATCACGCCTAGAGCGTAGACGGCGGCGCCGGCTGCCACGGTGCGGCCCGTGCCGACGCGATCGGCAAAGGCTCCGGCGAAGGGCTGGGCGATGCCCCAGGCCAGATTCTGGATGGCCATGGCCATTCCCCAGCCCTCGCGCGTCAGCCCGAGATCCGCGGTCATTGGCAGGGTGAACAGACCAAAGCTGGTGCGTATGCCATTGCCGATGGCGGCAATGACGCAGCCGGCGATGATGAGCACAAGAAGAGGAACAGCAGGGCGGATGGCAGAAGCGGACATGGGGGGATTCCGGTAAGCCTATCCCCCATACGCCTGCGACATCATCACGCAAAGCAATATTGATGAATGGGCATCATCAGCCGCGGTGATGACTTACGGGCAGCCCTAATCGCGACTACAAGCGGTGGAGAACTGGAGCCGTGCCGTGATCCGCCATATCGTGTTTTTTTCCGCCAAAACCGAAGACAATCTCGACGCCATCTGCGAGGGATTGAGCCTGCTGGCCACCATCCCGCATTCGCTTCGTTTCGAGGTGACGCGGAACAGCAAGGTGGACCAGATATCCAACGAGGTGGATGTGGTGGTGTATGGTGAGTTCGCCGATGCGGCGGCGCTGGCTGCCTACAAGGCGCATCCGACCTATGCGGAAGCGACGCGGCGGGTGCGGCCGTTGCGGGAAATCCGGTTGTCAGCGGATTTTGAGGCGAAGGAGTAAGTTGGACTGCGGATTACTCGTGCCACGCCCTCGTGGTTCGAGGCTCGGCAAGGGCCTCGCACCTCACCATGAGGGCTACTGGGGCTCTGTATGAAAGTAGCCCTCATAGTGATCGCTCTTTTAGAGATTCAAACCATGAGGGCTAATGAGACGGCAGCTTAGGCGGTCTGCTTGACCGGGATGCCGGCGTCCTGGAGGTGGGTCTGGAGTTCACCGGCCTGGAACATTTCACGCACGATGTCGGCGCCGCCAACGAATTCGCCCTTGATGTAGAGCTGGGGAATGGTCGGCCAGTTGGTGTAGGCCTTGATGCCGTCGCGCAGTTCAGCGCTTTCCAGCACGTTGGCGCTGCCATAATCGACCCCGAGATAGCTCAGGATCTGCACGACCTGCCCGGAGAAGCCGCACTGGGGGAAATCCGGCGAGCCCTTCATGAACAGGAACACGTCGTTGTTCTTCACCTTGTCGTCGATAAAGGCATTGATGTCGGTCATGGG
>CAKTFF010000028.1 GCA_934553185.1 uncultured Devosia sp. | reverse complement strand
GAGGTGGCTCATGTCATAGCCTGCCTCTGCTGCCTGGGCGATGATCTCGCCCGCATCCTTTTCACCCGCCTGGCTCAAGGCCCACAGGGTGGTCGACCGTGTGCCTGAACGGCAATAACAGAAGACCGGCCCGGCGCTTTGCTCGAGCACGGCCCTGGTCTGCTCCACCATGGCGGGCGAAACGCCGTCCCGGCCAAGCGGAATGGCGTGATAGTCAAGACCAGCGTCGCGTGCCGCCGCTTCGATCTCAGCACCGGGTGGCTGATCGGGAGATTCGCCGTCAGGTCGATTATTGATGATAGCGACGAAGCCGGCAGCCTTGAGCGCCGCAACGTCCTGAGGCTGAATCTGCCCTGAAACACTGACGTGATCGTTGATCCGCTTCAAATCCAAGACACTCTCCCGCTGCCAAAAAACGGCTTCCCCTTGTTCTTATACCTGCCGCTTGACGCCGGACGCAACTGCGGCAGCCACGACGCTGCCATGTCGAGGGCTGTTAAAGCGGCGCTTCACCCACCCAGCGGCCCCACACGTCTTCCCGCTCGGCAACGAAGCGGTCGGCTACAGACTCGATCGTAGCCCCCTGTTCGCCCAATTGCGCGAGCATGGCATTCATCTCTGCAAGCGGCAGGCTCGTACGCCCAAAATAAGCAGCAATGGTGGGAATGTCGGTAAACACCCATTCGGCTAGCGCCACTACGACGGTGTCACTCGCATAGGCGCTCGCCTTGGGCTCAGGACAGACCGCTCGCGCAAGGCACAAAGCTGCCTCAGCATCGAACTCGCCCAGGGGCAAAGGCGTGAAGCTAAACTGATCAAGCACGGCATTTGGCTGCCAATAATAGAAAAAGAACGGCTCGTTGCGGCTCACCGCCTCGGCGATCAGCGTATCCATCTCAAAGCGGTTCGCCGGCTCCACCAGCGACACCAGTTCGGTCAGCCCCAGCGCAGCCAGGAGGTTGCGGTTGATCAAGGCACATGCCCAATCGGCTGGGCAGGAAATGAACCGCAATGGCGTACCACCTCCCAAAGCTGGAATGGCGGCTGCCAGCGTATCAGCGCCGGCAAGCTCGGGCGCGGCTGCTGCAAGATAATCCGGGATGAACCATCCCTCGAACGTGGTTTCGCTATAGGTCGGGGTTGCCGGACGCAGCATCTGCGCTTCAATGGCGGCATTCCAGACATCGGCGATCCGCGTCACCCACATTTCGGGCGCGACAGCTGGCTGCCCTGTCGAGCCCATGGACGATCCCGTTGCGGCCAGATCGCCCGGCGTAACGCGCACCTCGCATCCGAACTCACGCGCCAGAATGCGGGCATGGATTTCTGCCAGAAGTTCCGCTGATGGCCAACTCATCCGCGCGATGGCGACCGGCTGATTGCCGCAAGGCGCTTCCTGAGCACCAGCCTGGGCGACAGGTGCTCCCTGCTGGGCAGCGGCAGGGGGGCTGGCAAGAGCCAGAAGCGCTGTGGCCAGAAATCCCATGCGCAACAATGTCGTTTTCATCGCGCCACTCCCATTATCCCTGCAGTCTATGCAAAATGCCGGACCGTTAAGCAACTGCGCTCCAGCAGTGACCGGCTAATCAAAAACCGGTGACTCGCCAGCCACAAATGTGCAACATTCCCCCAGCGGGGCGCGGAATGTGCCCCCAGGACGCATCGTTCCGGGCGCAAGGATCGGCTCACCAAGAGCCCCTCGGCGGAACGAGCAAGCAGAGGGACGTTTATGCACAATCTGAAAAATTCTCTGGCTTTGGCCGTTGCCGCTTCGACGCTTGCTGTCGCCGTGCCCGCCATGGCACAGGACACCGGCGCGACCATCGGCTTCATCGGCGGCTTTACCGGCCCAATCGAGTCGCTGACGCCGCCGATTTTTGCCGGCGCAGAACTGGTTGTGAGCCAAGTCAACGAGCAGGGTGGTATCCTGGGCGGCGAACTGGCCATGGTGTCGGCTGACGGCGCCTGCGACGCCACTGCTGCTGCCGCTGCGGCTGACCGCGTCATCAACACGGACAATGTGGTTGCCGTTGTTGGCGCCCTCTGCACGGGCGAAACCATCGGCGCCTTCAACGGTTCTGGCCTGTCGGGCAATGTCGTGTTTGTTTCGCCGGCATCTTCGGCCCCGACCCTGACTACGCTCGAAGACAATGACCTTGTTTACCGCACGACCCCGTCCGATGCGCTTCAGGGCGTCAAGATGGCTGATCTGCTGATCGCCAAGGGCATCACCGATATTGCCATCACCTACGTCAACAACGATTACGGCAAAGGCTTTGCCGACTCGCTGTCGGCCGCCTACACCGCTGCTGGTGGCACCATCTCCGCCAATGTCGCACATGAAGAAGGCAAGGCCGACTATCGCGCCGAACTGGGCAACCTCGTTGCGTCGCAGAACCTGGTCGTTCTGGCCTATGCCAATGCTTCGGGCAACACCATCCTGCGCCAGGCCGTGGAATCGGGCAATTTCACCACCTATGTCGGCGGTGACGGCATGGTAGGCGACGACCTCCTGTCTGGCATCGACGCGGCTGCCGTGGAAGGTTTGATCGCTACCCGTGCCGGTGCACCGGAGGGCGACGCCACGACCACCTATACCGATCTGGCCACGGCGGCCGGCATCGAGGCCAATGCAACCTATGCTCCGCAGGCCTATGACGCAGCCTTCCTTTTGGCCCTCGCCATCGAGAAAAACGGCTCTACCGATCGCGCCGGCATTGCTGCTGCCTTGCGTGACGTGGCGTCCGCCCCCGGCGAGAAGATCATGCCAGGCGAGTGGACCAAGGCCAAGGAGCTGATCGCGGCTGGCACCGACATCGACTATGAAGGCGCCGGTGGCCCGCTCGACTTCGACGAGGCCGGCGACGTGGATGGCATTATTGTCGAACTCGCCGTTGAAGGCGGTGCCTTTGTCGAAAAGGGCGTGATCGAGTAAGCCGTTTCGACAACAGACTACGGAAGGCCCGGGAGCAATCCCGGGCCTTTTGCATTGTGGGCTTGCGGGTTGAAGTTAAGGTGCCCACATCGACGGCTCCAACAACCAACAGCAAGGCCACCTCATGCACGTTACCAGCCAAGCCAACCTTCCTGATCTATCCGGCCGCATGGCTCTGGTGACCGGCGCAACGAGCGGCATCGGCCTTGAAACAGGACGCATGCTGGCCAAGGCTGGTGCCCACGTCATCCTCGCAGGACGGAACGAGGAAAAGGGTGTTGCTGCTCTGCGCGACATCGCGGCAAGCGGCATCAAGGGCAAGATCGAATTTGAGCGCTTCGACATGGCCGATCTTGCCGACATCGCCGCGGCTGCGGCCCGCATCAGCGCAACGCATGATCGGATCGATATCTTGGTCAACAATGCCGGCGTGATGATGCCGCCTAAGCGGCAGACCACGCGGGATGGCTTCGAGCTCCAGTTCGGGACCAATCATCTTGGGCACTATGCGCTGACCGGCCGCCTTCTGCGACTGCTTCGCAACGGCAAAGCGCGCATTGTTTCGGTGTCCAGCAATGCCGCCCGTTCGGGCAAGATGAACCTGGACGATCCCCAATCGGAGCGCGGCTACTCGCCCTGGCGCAGCTATGGTCAGAGCAAGCTGGCCAATCTATTGTTCATGCACGCGCTGCAACAGGCGAGCGATCGGGAAGGGTGGGAACTAAGCGTTGTGGCAGCCCATCCTGGCCTTTCCGCTACGGGCCTCATCTCCTCGGGCATGGGCAAAGGGCTGGTGCCAGGAATCGCCAACCTGTTCAATCGCGTGGTGGCGCAGAGTTCTGCCTCTGGCGCCTGGCCAAGCATCGCTGCCGCGGTTGAACCGGGGCTGGCGCCATTGTCGTTTGTCGGCCCAGACGGCATGGGCGAGTGGCGCGGCAAGCCGAAACTCGTCAAGCTTCCCCCGGCAGCGCAGGACACCAGCGTCGCCGCCAGGCTCTGGCAGTTGTCTGAGCAACTGACCGGCGTCAGCTACGGCAAGGACATGTAGCCCAAGCCCGTTAGGCGTCGCGCCGCACCACTTCGGGAATCAGGCCCTTGGGTGCAAAGCGCAGCGCTATCGTGATCACCAGCCCGAGAACGAACACGCGCATCTGTGCGGCGCGCGACTCTATCTCGGGTATGGCGCCCCAACCAAACCCGCTCGACCAGGTGCTGATGATTTCAAAAGCCGCCCGCGACAGGGGCTCGGACACCACCCAGATCAGCCAGATCAGCACCGCGCCAAACACGGCGCCCCAATTGTTGCCGGCGCCACCAACAATGATCATCACCCAGATCAGGAATGTATGGTTGATCGGCTGGTAGCTCGACGGATCGAAAATCTGGGTGAAGCTGACCAGCATGGCGCCGCCGATCCCCATCAGCACCGAACCAAAAATAAAAATTTCGAGCTGCCGCGCCGTTACATTCTTACCCATGGAGGCGGACGCGATATGGTTGTCGCGGATGGCGCGCATCATCCGGCCCCAGGGTCCGGCATAGGCGCGGCTGATCAGCCAGAGGGCAAAAGCGAGCACGATCAGGGCAACCACAAGGAACCCGCCGCGCGCTAGAACAAGAGACGAAAACTGGTCCGAGCCCGATGCCTGATAGGCCTGCGGCAAGGGCGTCGGCCAAGCAATAGGCGATACGGTCAGCGTTCCGCGGGTAAGCCAGTCCATGTTCTTGATCAGCGCACGGATGATCTCGCTGATGCCGATGGTGGCAATGGCGAGGTAATCGGTGCGCAGTCCCAGCGCGATCTTGCCCACAACAAAGGCAACCCCCGCCGCCAGCAAACCGCCAAACAGCCAACCCAGCAAAGGATGCGCACCCAGGCCCCCGACAAAGCCGGCATTGGCCTCGATATAGGCGGCGGCCGGATCGATCTGCGAGCGATAAATGCAGTAAGCGACAAACCAGGCGAGGACGGTAAGGGCGGTCTTCCAGCCACCGCGAATGCCCAGTCGGTCACAGCGACGCGCGCCATACACCAGAAGCGCCCCGACTGCGAAAGCGAGGAGGGCGCGGCCCAGCATCCAAGGGCCTTCAGATCCCCAGAACTGCGGATTGACCGGATAGGACACAAAGGTCACGGCGAAGCCGCCCAGCATCAGGAAACCCATGATGCCAAAGTTGAACAGTCCGCCATAACCCCACTGGATGTTGAGCCCCAAGGCGATTAGCGAATAGGCTGTTGCCTCCACAAGACGGGAGGAGGTGAACGGCAGGCCCATGGCCCAGCCGATCAGGAGGATGAGAACAAACAGGCCGGCAAAAAGTGAAAGCGAGCGCCTGATCATGACGAGGCTCCCTTGAAGATGCCCGTGGGCCGCACCAGCAGCACTACGACCAGGATCACGAAGGCCACGGTCAGCTTGTACTCGGTCGGCACCAGCGACAATGTCGCGGGCAATTGCGCCCATTCCGGCAAAATGCCGTTGAGCGGCCGCAGGATCATGGTCCAGTTGAATACGGCAAGGGACTCAGCAAAGCCGATCAGCAGCCCGCCGGCAATTGCGCCATAGGCTTGCCCCAGGCCACCCACGATGGCGGCGGCAAAGATGGGGATGATGATGTTGAAAGCCAGGTCGGGTTTAAGGGTCACATCGAGCGCCAGCATGGTGCCGGCCATACAGGCAAGCGCGCCTGCCACAATCCAGGTCACGCGCACCACAAGCGCTGTGTTGATGCCGGACACCTGCGCCAGGTCGGCATTGTCGGCCATGGCGCGCATCGCCTTGCCCAATCGTGAGCGCGTGAGGAAGAAGTGCAGTGCGAGGATGGATACCACCGTCACCGCGATCATCAACAATTGCGGCTCGGTGATCACCAGTGGTCGCGTCGAGCCCAGAAAGGCGGTGTCGATGCGGAAGACGTCTTTGGTCTCCGTTTCGAAGAACGACCAGGAGCCGGCGCCGAAAAACAAGCGGATCAAACCCTGCACCATCAGCGTCACGCCGATCGAGGCAATTAGCAGGATAACCGGCTTGGCGCCTCGCTTGCGCAACGGCGCATAAAAGCCTTTGTCGATCCCCAGGGCAAGAAGCGCCGAAATCACCATGGCGATGGGCAGCACCACGAAGCCGGTGGGAATGGGTGTGACGATTCCCCACGACGCAAACAGCGTTGCCAAGAGAAAGGCGAAAAACGCGCCGGAGGTCATCAACTCCGAATGGGCGAAGTGGGCGAAGCGCAATATGCCAAAGATCAGCGTGATGCCAACCGCACCAAGGGCATAAATGCAGCCCAGCACCGCACCGGAAATCACCACCTGATTGATGAAGAATATGAGTTCGGTCAATGCCCTAGCCTCCCAGAAAGCTCTTGGCGACTTCGGGGTCGGCAATCAGTTCGGGCCCGGTGCCGGTAAACCGGTTCTGCCCGCCCGCCAGCACGAAGCCTTTGGACGCAAAGGCCAGCGCCTGGCGCGCATTCTGCTCCACCATGAGGATGCCAACACCCTCTTTGTTGACGCGAACGATCGTCTCGAAGATCTCGATCACATAGCGCGGCGACAGGCCGGCAGACGGCTCGTCCAGCATCAAGAGCTTGGGCTTGCTCATCAGCGCCCGACCCATGGCCACCATTTGCCGCTGCCCGCCCGACAGCTCTCCGGCAGGCTGCCGGCGCTTTTCGGCAAGCACCGGGAACATGGCATAGACCCAGTCCATGGTCGGGCGGAAATCATCGCGACGCGTAAAGGCGCCCATTTCAAGATTTTCCTCCACCGTCATGGAGGTGAAGACGTTCTTTTCCTGCGGCACGAAGCTCATGCCCATCGGCACCAGCGTGTCGGGAAGCGAATTGGCGACATTGCGCCCGCCAAAGTCGATTGTGCCGCCTGTGACCTTGAGCAGCCCAAAGATGGCCTTCAGTGTGGTCGACTTGCCAGCGCCGTTCGGTCCGACGATGACGCCGATGTCACTCTGTTCGATGGCCATGTTGACGCCATTGAGGATCGGCGCACCGCCATAGCCGCCCACAACATGCTTGAGTTCGATCAGCGCCATTATGCAGCTTCCACCGGAGTGCCGAAGTAGGCCTCGACGATTTGCGGATTGGCCCGGATTTCGCTCATGGGACCCTCCGCAATCTTTTCGCCCTGCGCCATCACGATCACCGGGTCGCACAACCGCCCGATTAGATCCATGTCGTGCTCGATCACAAAGAAGGTATAGCCCAGCTCGCGGTTCATCCGCTCGATATTGCCGGCAAGATCGTTGAGCAGCGTCTTGTTGACACCCGCCGCCACTTCGTCGAGCAGCACCACCTTGGCATCCACCATCATGGTGCGGCCCAGCTCAAGGAGCTTCTTCTGCCCGCCCGACAGATTGCCGGCCAACTCGTTGCGCACATGGCCGAGCTTGAGAAAATCGATCACGTCGAGCGCTTTCTTGCGCACCGCCGTTTCCCGGGATCGCACAAGTCCCGGTCGAAACCAGGTATTGCCCAGATGCTCGCCTGGCTGGTCTCCCGGCACCATCATCAGGTTTTCCAGTGCCGTCATATTGGAGAATTCATGCGCGATCTGGAAGGTGCGCAGCATGCCGGTGCGAAACAGTTCGTATGGCTTGAAGCCAGTTACGTCGGTGCCGTCAAAGATCACGGCACCCTGGTCCGGCACGATATTGCCTGCAACGATGTTGAACAAAGTCGACTTGCCCGCGCCATTGGGGCCGATCAGCCCGGTAACCGAGCCACGGCGCACCGATAGCGAGCAGTTGTTGACGGCAGTCAGGCCGCCAAAGCGTTTGCTGACGTTGCGAACGTCGATAACCAAGTCAGAGGACACCCAGACCGTCCAGTTTTCCCAATGGCATAGGACCGGGTTAACCCCCGGCGATTGGCGGCATCTGCTCATAAGCGAGCCGGAGGGTCAACCCGCTGTCCACCGTGTGTTTTAGATGGAGGCCAAGACTGCGTCAGCCGTGGATTTATTGAAGGCGCAGGGCACATCATAAAGCGTCGCCAGACGTGTCAGAGCCTTGACGTCCACGTCATGAGGCTGCGCGGACAGCGGATCGATGAAAAAGATCAGCATGTCGAGCGTGCCCTCAGCAATCATGGCGCCAAGCTGTTGGTCCCCGCCCAGTGGACCGCTCTTGAGCAGCGTTACCGGCAACCCGGTTGCGGCGGTCACCCTGGAGCCGGTCGTACCGGTTCCCCAGAGCGCATGCTGACCAAGTTTACCCTTGTGCTCATCGGCCCAGCGGCAAAGGTCATCTTTCTTGTCGTCATGTGCCACAAGCCCGATGCGCGCCATGCTTCTCTCCACTGCCCGAGAGACTTCAAGCACGGTTTGCCGAGCGGGAGCAAGAACCGCTAGAACTCGCTCCAGTCCCGCGCCAGCGCTGCATTGCCGACCGACTTGAGCACAGGCGCTGTTCGTCCCACTGAACGGGCAACAGCCATCTTAGGCGAGGACTGGGCCCCCTGCATGCGGAACACATCCACAACGTGATCCAACTCGCCCGCCTGCGCCTCGGTCTGCTCGATGGACGCGTTGATCTGCTCCACAAGTGCAGCATTGTGCTGGGTCATCTCGTCCATCTGTCGCACGGCGATGGTGATTTCCTCTAGACCCGAGGATTGCTCCCGGTTGGCCTGGGCGATGGAGTCGATCAGCCCCGAGCTTTCCCGCGCGCCGGAAAGGATGGCGAGAAGTTTGTCAGCGGCCTGACCAACGAGCCGCGAGCCATTCTTGACCTCGCCGGCGCTGGCTTCGATCAACACCTTAACATCGGCTGAAGCGCTTGCCGCCGACTGCGCGAGGCGTCGCACTTCAACAGCCACCACGGCAAAACCCTTGCCAGCATCGCCCGCACGCGCAGCTTCCACCGACGCATTGAGGGCCAGGAGGTTTGTTTGGAAGGCGATGTCGTCGATCAACCCAATGATGTTGGAAATCTTGCCCGAGCTGGTTTCGATCGCGGCCATGGCGGCATTGGCCTCGTCCATGACCTTGCCCCCCTCGGTGGCGCTGGATGACACCGACTGCGCCTTCTGGCTTGCTGTTGCGGCACGGACCGCATTGTCCTGCACGGCCGTGGAGAGCTGTTCAACTGCAGCCGATGTCTGCTCGATTGTTGCGGCCTGCTTGGTGGTGCGCTCGGAGAGATCGTTTGCTCCGGCGAGGATCTCACTCGTCGCAGACTTAAGGAGCCGGGACGTGCCCTGAAGCCCGGTGATGATGCCGGCGAGCCGCTCCAGTGACTGATTAAAGGCAATCCGGAGATCTTCATACTTCCCGGAGAATGGGGTTTCGATATGGCCGGTGAGATCGCCTTCCGCCATGCGGCTGAGACTGTCCTTGAGCCGCTCGACGATGCGCTCGGCCTGTTTGCGGCCGGTTATGTCATCGGCATATTTGATGATCTTTGTCAGCCGACCAAGAGGGCAGAAGACGGGATTATAGGAGGCTGAGATCCAGACCTCGCGTCCACCCTTGCCGATGCGGCGGAACTCTTCAGCGACCGATTTACCCGAGCGCAGCGTCGTCCAGAACTGCTGGTAGTCCGAGCTTGCGGCAAAGGCGGGGTCAACAAACATGCGGTGATGCTTGCCCACAATTTCGTCCAGCCGGTATCCCATGACGTTGAGAAAATTGTCGTTGGCTGTGAGAACCCTACCTTCCAGGTCGAACTGGATAACCGCCTGAACACGCGAAATGGCGTCGATCTGGCCTTTATAGTCCGCATTGCACAAGGTCTGCTCGGTCGTGTCTGTAGCGAACTTGACGATCCGCTCGACCTTCCCTTTCCGATCGAGAACCGGCGTATAGCTTGCCTGCAACCAGACCTCTCGGCCGCCCTTGGCAAAGCGGCGGAACTCGGCGGTCTGCTCGTTGCCTTCACCCAGCGCTTTCCAAAACTGGGCGTATTCAGGCGAGACGCTGTAGGCGGATTCCACAAAGATTCGGTGGTGCTGTCCCGCAACGTCCGACAGCGAGTAGCCCATGAGCGACAAGAACTTTTCGTTGGCCCAAACAATGGTTCCATCCGGCAGAAACTCGATCACTGCATGACTGCGCAGGACAGCGTTCTGCCAGCTTTTGGCGCGCTGAAGATCTTCAAGTTGAGAGAACAATTTATGCATGAGGGTTTACTCGGCTGACGCTCTTATTTGAGCCGCGCATTGTTAAGGAAGGTCGTGATCACCGCTGCGATCATCTACTTACATGAACGCTTGCGACGCCTGTGCGCGACCGAGGTCGAACAGGGGAAGCAAGATGAGACAATGAAAAATTAGGGAGAGTGGGGACGAACAGGATCAACCTGGAAAGCTCCAGCAAGGTCAACAATCCTGCGTCCGACAACTATGCTGCGGAACAAAGATTAACATGGCTGAAAAACCAAGGGCGCCCGAGGCGCCCTTGTTCAGTATTCGCGTTTTTTTGCCCTGTTACTGCCGGGCGGCATGAGCCGAGCGGAGGTGCACCACTGTTGAAGGCCTCTCAATCGCGAACACACCGATCACCTGGTCGAGTTCGCTGGCTTGCGCTTCGGTCTGCTCGATAGCGGCATTGGTTTGCTCCACCAAAGCTGCGTTGTGCTGGGTCATAACATCCAGTTGTCGGACTGCTACATTGATCTCGTCGATCGAGGAGGCCTGCTGCCGACTCGCCCGGGCGATGGTGTCCAGCAGCTCCGCATTGGCGCGAATGGCCTGTTGCACGCCACCGAGCCGCTCAGCAGCATTGGCCACCAGCTGTGTACCACCTTTGACTTCGCTAGCACTCTGCTCGATCAACACCTTGATATCGGCAGACGCACTGGCGGCGGATTGCGCCAGCCGACGCACCTCCACGGCGACAACCGCAAAGCCCTTGCCCGCATCACCAGCACGCGCCGCTTCCACGGAGGCGTTGAGAGCCAAAAGATTTGTCTGGAAGGCGATGTCGTCGATCAGTCCAATAATGTTGGAGATCTTGGCGGATGACTGGGTGATCCGCGCCATTGCGCTGCTGGCTTCCCCCATCACGGCACTACTCGCTTCGGCCTCCGTCGAAACAAGACGGGCCTTGGTGCTGGCCTGTTCAGCCTGCGCTGCATTGTCGACCACCGTTCGGCTCAACTGCTCCATGGTGGCGGATGTTTGCTCGATGGTGGATGCTTGTCGTGTCGTGCGGTCACTAAGGTCATTGGCACCGGCAAGGATTTCGCCTGTCGCCGTTTTGAGTGCCCCTGACGTGTTGCGCAACTGCCCGATAATCTGGCTCAGTTGCTCGGCAAGGCCATTGGTGTCTTGCTTGAGCTGCCCAAAGGCGCCCTTATATTGCCCTGTGACACGTCTTGCGAGGTTGGCATTAGCAAGAGCCGACAACACAGTGCCAGTCTCGGACAATCCGCGCTCCACTGTCTCCAACAAAGCGTTGACGTTGCTGGCGAGGCTTTCAAGCTCGGGGTCCGGCAGGCCGGTTCGTACGCGGCCCGTGAAATCGCCTTCGATGGCCGCTCCAACCACCGCGCCGATATCCTGCTGCAGCCTCTGAATCACGTTGACCTGCTCGGCGCGTTCTGCACTCAAGTCGTGCTCTGCAGCCCGCAGGTCAGCCATTTGCAGCCCGTTCTGGCGGAACACTTCCACAGCCTGCGCCATCTCACCCAGTTCATCGCCCCGCTTGAGCCCAGGCACCGGCAGGTCGAACCGATCACGGGCGATCTCGGCCATTGCACCGGTGAGGCGCGACACGGGACGCGTGATCGTGCGCGCAATCAGGATGCTGATCAGCGACGCCAACCCTAGCAGCACCAGCCCGATCACAGCCAAGGTGTTCCGCAGGTCGGCCGAGGGCGCAAAGATCGCGGTTTGCTGTTCCGTGGCCACGACAGCCCAGTCGACCCCGGCAAAGCGGAGGGGTTCAGCGGCCGCGATATAGGTTTGACCGTCGAGGTGAACCGTTTCGCCCAATGCCGGCGAACCGGCAAGCGCTGCGGCGACGCTGCTGCCCGCAAGCGATGTGGACAGAACATCATTTTCAGCGGTTTGCGGCGCATCGTTGCGAACCAGCCCATCTTGCCCCACCAGAAAGATCGCGCCGCTTTCGCCCAGCCCTTGGGTGCGCTGCAACACGTTGCCGATCAGCTCTGTTGGCATCTGGAAGGCAAGAACGCCGATCAGAAATCCTTGGTCATAGACCGCTGTAGCGATAAAGCTCGCGGGCGCGTCGGCGCTGGGACCATATGGCGCGAAGTCGGACAGGAACACCTCGCCCTCCTGGCCCGCCATGGCGAGGCGAACCACTTTGCCGAGGTCACTATCGGCCCAAGGTCCTCCGCCTTCGGCGAAGTTGGTGGCGAAGTCGGTTTCCTTGAACACCGTATAAACGTTGTTGTAATCGGTATCGAACAGGAAAATGTCGTAGTAGCCCCGCTTGAGCAGCAGGTCGCGGAAGTCGCCATGAAGCGTTCTGTGATGAAGGTCATAAACCGGGACCTTGTCGGACGTATCCAGGTTCAGCCGCTCACCTGCCGGATGGGGATTTTGCGTGATATAGGCGTCCTGCAGTAGCGCCGAGGGGTCACCCTGCCCTTCCAGCGTTCGCATGGCGCCTGAAAACAAATCGATGTTGGCGGCAATTTCGGATCGGCCGGCAAACACCAACAGATCTTCCGCTACTTCGTTGAGATAAGCGTCCAGTGCAGAGCGGGCGTTGGCCGCTGCCGCGGTCAACCGCTGCTCGGCTTGCCGCGTGACGATCCCATCACTGGCAAAGTACGCGGCCAGCGCCAGGCTGGCACCTGTCAGCAGGGCAATGGCCACGACCATGACCGGCAATTTGGTGGCAAGTTTGAACTGAAGCATCAGGCAACATCCGCTGGGTTGGCCTGACGATCATAGTAAGCGCGAGGTTAAGGAAGCGCTTCTAGCGCGCCTCCTCAACCTTGATTTGGCTAGAACTCGGACCAGTCATTGGCAACGGCCGCATTGCCCTGTGTCAGATAGGACCGCGCGGCGACACGAACCCGGTCCGCACTCGCCCGAGGAGCGGTCGGCTTGCCAGTTGCTGCAGGCTTGCCTTGGACCGCCAGCTCCAGATCATCCACGGTGAAGATATCGACCACACGATCAAGTTCGCTGGCTTGCCCTTCGGTCTGTTCGATAGCGGCATTGATTTCTTCAACC
>CAKTFF010000027.1 GCA_934553185.1 uncultured Devosia sp. | reverse complement strand
ATGTCCCACCAGATGCCCGAACCCTTTTTCTTGAAATTATGGGTCGGCTTGTTGTCCTGGTCTTTCTTGAGGAGCCAGATGGCGTGGTCGATGTTGGCGAGAAGCTTCTTGGTGTCCTCGGCGGTTTTCACACGGTAATTGGCGGGATCGAAGAAGTCGAAGGCTTGGATGTCGATGTTGTTTGCATCGGCGATTTCGAGGGCTTCCTTGACGATGGCGCCGGCCAGGCGCGCATAGCGCTCGACCCCCAGCGTGTCGCGAATCTTGGCATCGGCAAGGGCCGAGAACACGACCTGGGCGGAATAAACTTCCTTGGCCCAGATCTGACCCCAGATACGGTCCGAATATTGCACTTCGGTGAGGGCTGAAAGCGCGTCGCCGATTTGCTTGAGACGCGGCGTTGTTTCGCCGTTCATTTCGCCTAGCTGGATTGGGCCCTCATGGACGAATTCAATGTAGCCCGGATCAACCAGCGCCCCACCGTAATTAGGGATGGAGCCGATAATGATATCCTTGCCTGGCAGACCTGCCTGGTCGAGCAGCGCCACCATGTCGGGCTCATTGAAGCCGTTCTGAAAGGAAACCACCGCGCTTTGCGCGCTGAGGAGCGGCGCAATCTGCTTAAGCGCTTCGAGCGTATGCTGCGACTTGGTGGCGATCAGCACCACGCCGAGGTCTCCCGAAAGCTGGTCCGGGGTAGCGGCCTTGACCGGGATCGTCATCTCGCCACGCACGCCGTCAATGCTCATGCCCTTGGCGTTGAGTGCGTCGACATGCTCCTTCCAGCGATCAACCAGGAGCACGTCATGACCAGCCTTGGTCATGTACGCGCCAGCGAGGCCGCCGATTGCGCCGGCACCGATAATGGTGAACTTCATGGCGGGAGGCCCTTCTTAGCTGGCAACCTGAGGGAACATGGAGAGGCTCTCCGGCGAATTGGCATAGGAGTAGAGCGCCTCGATGAAGGCAGGGCGCTCGGCATCAGTCACGCGCTCGCGCACCTTTCGCACGATCTCGTTGCCGGCCCAGTATGAAGAAATGAACGGGCCGCGGAACGGATGGGCGGCCATGCGCAGCCGGCCCTGTACCCAGGCTTCCTGGCCCATGGCCGTGGTGCGCAGGTAATTGGCGACATCCTCGCGCGGCACGCAGTCCACCATCAGCATCCAGGCTGCGCTTGTCTGGGCGGCCGAGCGCACGCGGCGCAGCTCGATATGAATGGCGTCGTCGTCGTCCTCGACGAAGTCGATGAGGTGAACGCCTTGGTCGCCAATGCCCTCCTGGACACAGCCAGTGATGGCGTCAGTGGTGATCAGCAGGGCGTCGGCCGGAGCATCACCTGCTTCAACAGCAGCCTTGGTGGACAGGAGTTGAGTGGAGTGGCCGGGATAGACTTCGTGGCAAACTAGGTGCTTGAGCGCCGCGCGTGTGAAGCTGAGGTCGAAATTGAGGTCCATCTTGCCTTCATTGAAGGAGCAGCGTGCGGTATAGAACATGCCGCGGACCGGGTTGAGCACCATGTCATAATCGCCGGTGTCAAATATCATGGCGTCGGTCTTTGCCTTGGCCTTGGCCATCAGTTCGCGAAACACCGTTTCGACCTGCTCGGCAGGGACGGCGCGAGCCTCTTCCCAGGCGGCAACGCGCTCGCCCAGCGATCCGCTGACAAAGCCGGAGCGCTTGAGAACGGCATCAAGCTTGGCGCGGGCATCCTCGATCACCGCCTCGTCTTCCCGCCCGGCAGGGGCGCCGACCAGTTGGGTAACCTTTTCCTCAAAGCTCGGGCTTGCGCCGGCCAGCATCTTGGTTGCGGTGCGGACCGAGCGGATCATGCCTTGCAAAAAGACCTTGCGCGGCCCCTCTGGCAGAGCGTCGGCTTGAGTGACAAGCGTGTCGAGGTCGGCCTTGATGGCACCGACATCACTGTAGTCCCGCGCCGGGATGCTGTCGTCGCCCAAATAAATTGGGACCAGTCCTTCGCCGCCCAGCAGGCTGCGGTCGGCCGGCTGGCGGCGCTCATAGGCATCGATGCCCATGGTGATGGATGTGAGGTCACGACCGATTTCGAAGGAATTCATTGGGCTAAACTCAGTGTTCGAAAATGGCGTCAGGATTGCGGAAGGACTTGAACTCGAGAGCATTGCCCGACGGATCAAGAAGAAAGAACGTGCCCTGCTCGCCCGGCTCGTTTTGGAAGCGGGTTTTGGGCTCCATCACGAAGGGGTAGCTGGCAGCGCGCAAACGCTCGATCAAGCCGTTCCAGGTGTCCCAGGGGAGGACAGCGCCGAAGTGATGAAGGGGCACCATGTCATTGCCGACCTTGGACTTGGCCTCAGGCTTGGGATCGTTGTTGAGATGGGCGGATAGCTGGTGACCGAAAAAATCGAAATCGATCCAGTTCTCGGCTTCGCGCCCGACCTTGCAGCCAACGATCTGACCATAAAAGTGTCGGGTGCTTTCCTTGTCCTTAACAGCGAAAGCCATGTGAAACGGAATCATTTGGAGGTCCAAAGCAATGAAAGGATTGAGGCCGGCAAAGGCGCTTGCACAAAAAAGCTAAACGCTTGGCGCCTCGCCGCAAGGCGCATAAAGATTGCGCTAGCATGACCCTATGGAATGATAATCCGTGAAACGCCGCGTTCTCCCTTCCCTCAACGCATTGCGAACCTTCGAAGCCGTCTCTCGGCACAACTCGTTCACCCGCGCTGCAGAAGAACTCAACGTCACACAAAGCGCGGCGAGCCGCCTGGTGCATAGCCTCGAAGACTATCTGGAAGTCTCGCTGTTTACCCGGCGCAGCCGCCGCATCCAGTTGACCGATCAAGGACTCTACTACAGCCGGCTGGTCAGTCGTTCGCTGGACCTGTTGGAAGCAGGCACGGTGGAGTTGATGAGTTCAAGGGCTGGCAAGGGCACCCTGTCGGTGGGCATGTTGCCTACCTTCGGCACGCGCTGGCTCCTGCCACGTCTGCCCTCGTTTCAAAAGCTTTATCCCGATGTGTCGGTCAATGTCGTCTCAAGCGACGGTGATCTCGATTTCACCCGCGAACGCATCGACATCGCCATTCGCTTTGGCCACGGACAGTGGACCGAGGCGCTGATCGATCCGCTGATGAGCGAGGAAGTGCAGGTCGTCTGCTCTCCCGCGCTGCTCGAGGATATGGAGCCGCTGACCTCGCCGGCGCAACTGGGCCGCTGTCGCTTGATCGACCATTCAACCCGCCCTGACAGCTGGGAATACTGGTTCCGCTCAATTGGGGCGGACCTGCCCGAGATCAGTTGGGGACCTCGGCTCGAGCACTTCTTCATGATTATCGAAGCCGCTAAGTCGGGACTAGGCATGGCGTTAGTGCCTACCTTCCTTATTCAGGAAGAGTTGGCACAGGGTCATCTCGTTTCGCCCTTCCCCGAACGAATAGCGGGGCCCGGGTCCTATTATCTGGTGACGCCGGAAACAAAGGCCGGCCTCCCGCGCGTCATGGCTTTCAGGCAATGGGTTCTGGATCAGCTGGCATAAAAAGGTTGGCCTCCTGCTCAAAGTCTTGGCCGAAATGTCGCCTAAACGCTGGCGATCAACCCGCCGTCCACGCGGATAACGCTGCCGGTGATATAAGCAGCCCTCTGGCTGGCGAGAAAGGCCACGACATCGCCATACTCATCCGGGTCTCCATAGCGCCCCAGTGGAATAGAAGCCAAGCTTTGCCGCTCGACGGCCTCAGGTGTGCTGCCGTCCCGCTCCGCTTTTTGCTGGTCAAGATAGCTGATGCGCGGCGTGGCAATCCGGCCAGGCAGAATGACGTTGGCGGTAATGCCATCCTGGCCAACCTCCCCCGACAGGGTCTTGGACCAGCCAACCAGAGACAGCCGCAGTGTGTTGGAGATCGCCAAGTTGGGAATAGGGGAAACGACGCTTGCCGAAGCAGAGGTGATGATGCGCCCCCATCTGGCTTGGCGCATGGCAGGGAGGACGCGGTCGGTGATGGCGATCACTGACACGACCATGGAGCGGAAGTGTTTCTCCCAGACATCGGACTGCTGGCCGGCAGCGGTGGTGGGCGGTGGTCCGCCGGTGTTGTTTACCAGAATGCCGACCGGACCAAACCGTTGTTCGATCAGCCCAACCTGGCGGTCAATGGCTGCAAGGTCGCCCAGGTCCCATTCGAGGGCCACGGCTTCGCCGCCCGCTTCGGTGATCCGCCCAACGGTGACGTCTAGGGAGTTTCGGCTGCGCCCGGCAACAGCGACCCGCACGCCTTCTCGAGCAAGGCTGCGCGCAATCGCGCCACCCAAACCGCCTCCACCACCCAACACCAGAGCGGTCTTACCCGTCAAACCCAAATCCATCTGGAACTCTCCTTCCTGTCAGCCCGCCACCCAGCCGCCATCACCCGAGAGATCAATCTCGATAATTGACCTCTGCTCAATTAAGGAACTGCAGACTCTCAACGCCGATTCGGATTGCATCGCTTTATCGTTCGTCCAACGTCCACGAAATCATTGATATGCACAAGATCGTTTAGGGCCGCAGCGGGGCACTTGCAAATGTCTGAAAGACTTCTCTTTAAACGTTCCGCGAACCATCCGGCCCATTTCAGAGTGCCGCCGCCGAAGCTGAGCCACACTGCAGCGAGACCCCGCTGACTGCCAGAAACGCTGGCGATATTTCGCACGAGGCTATTCGGCGGCTGCCTTTAGTAACGACGAGTAGTTCTTCACGTCGGGAATTATCTACGTCGGCCGCGCAGTGATAAGTTCACCGGAGATCGACAACGTTGTTTTAGGGTCGGAGGGTGGCGAACGTGTTCAGTGTGGTCGTGGGGGGCGATGACTCAGCTTGGACTAGCAGCTTTCAGCATTACTGCACCGATATTAGATTCGGAGCGTTTTGGCCGTCGCAACGTGCTTGCGGCATGCGTTTGTGCCTAGCTGCATCAACGCATTGTTGAATCGCTGCACGTTAGGCACTCGATGTACATCTGTTGACAATCATGTCGCCACTCGCACACCTGAGTGACCTTGTTGAACGGAGATTCAATTGGCCTCAGTGATCGTTAACGCCGAGGGCCTGTTTACTGGCCGGGATGACATTAGGCGGACCTCCGGCTCTATCCGTTTCGAACATGGACTTATCACCCATGTGGGCGATGCAGTGGCAGAGTCGAGCGATACCGTCATCGACGCGTCCGGCTGCGTGATCTATCCCGGCTTCGTCAACACGCATCATCATCTTGCCCAAAGCATGCTCAAGGGCATTCCTGCCGGCATCAATCTTCCGGTGACCGATTGGCTGACGGCGGTGCCCTATCGCTACTGGCGCCATCTCGATGCAGAAACCTTTCGGCTCGCCGCGATGATCGGCATGAGCGAATTGCTGCTCTCGGGCACGACGACCATTGCCGACCACCACTACATCTATTCTCCCGACCTCGGCTACGATCCCTCCGAAATCCTTTTCGAGGTCGCAGCCGAATTTGGGGTGCGCTTCGTTCTGTGCCGGGGCAGCGCCACCAAGGCCAGCCGTCTTTCCTCTGCCGGAGCGGTCGGCGTGCCCGCCGAGCCTGTGGTCGATACCTTGCGCACCATCGATGCCCTGGCGCAGCGCTTCCACGATGCTGATGGCAAAAGCATGCGCAAGGTGGTGCTGGCGCCCACCAACCTCATATGGTCGGTCGAGCCGCAAGATATCCGACAACTGGCGCGCGGCGCCCGCAGCCTGGGCCTGCGCCTTCACAGCCACTTGTCGGAAGCGCCGGGCGACGTTGCCCATTGTGTTGCAACGCGCGGCCTGCGCCCGGTCGCCTATGCGCAGGCCAACGAGTTCGTTGGTGAGGATGTCTGGTTCGCCCACCTAGTTCATGTCGATGAGGATGAACTGGCGCTGCTGGCCCAGACCGGTACGGCCATGGCCCATTGCCCTCAATCCAACGCCCGCCTCGGCTCAGGCATCGCCCCGGCGCCACGGCTCGATGCCTTGGGTGGCACGGTGACGGTGGGGGTCGATGGTGCCGCCTCCAACGAGGCTGCCGACATGATTAGTGAGTTGCACAGCGCCTGGCACCTGCATCGCGCCCTTGGCGACGCGGCGGCGGTGACCGTCGAAGACGTGGTGCGCTGGTCGAGCGCCAACGGCGCCAAGGTATTGGGCTTTGACGGTGTCGGCACGCTGGCGCCGGGCATGGCGGCTGACTTTTCGATCTTCGACCTGTCGCACCCCCGCTATATGGGCCTGCATGATCCACTGATCGGGCCGGTGGCCTCGGCCGGCAGCGCCCATCTGCGCGCCGTATTCGTCAATGGCCGGCAGGTGGTACGTGACGGCGCGGTCGAGGGGCTGGACCTTGCCGCCATGGGCAAGACGGCGCGCGGGCTGGTTCAGCGTCTCAAGGATCACGTCGGCGCCTAGCCGACGTTTGGCGCGGTGGATTGGCGCATGGTGATCACCACGTCCACGCGCCCCGGCGCCTGACGCGCAAAGCCTGTCGGCAGGGCCAGTGCGCCGAGATCATCGGCCGAGGCATCGGCGACCCTGCCCGATGCTGGATCAAAGACATGGCAGTGGTTGCTGGTATCGGTATTGTAGATCGCCTGCATGGCGGCAACCGGCAGCCTGCGGATCAGCCCTGCATCGGCGAATTGGCGCAGGATGTTGTAGACCGTGGCAAGCGACATCGGCCGGATGCGGCCGATCTCGGTGTGCAGGGTTTCGGCCGAAACATGCCGATGCCCATTGGAAAACAGCAATTCGCCCAACGCAAGGCGCTGCCAGGTCGGCCGCAGGCCAGACATGCGCAAAAGGGCAGAAAGGCAGCACTGCGCTGTGTGGTCCGGAGTTGGCTTAGCGGCGGGCGTCGGCATGGTCTTAATCCTTTATTGCACCTCGTCAGAATGGGCAGGGCGGGCCGGACTGAAAAGCTCTTATTGAAGCGCTCTGTGCTGCGAAAAACGCAGCAGCGTAAGTTCGCTGTTGCGCAAAGTGCAACGCATTGCACTACCAAAGGCACTTGTGCCTTACGGAGCCCCTCCTTAGCCTGATGCTTTAGCGGCAATGCCAGCGAGAACAGTTCGATGCCAGACGAGGGTGCTTGCACCGCCATCCTGATCCACGGCGCCTGGCAAGGCAGCTGGGTCTGGGACCGTTTCACACCCTATCTCGCTGCAGCTGCAATCCCCTTTGTTGCCGTCGATCTTCCCGGAAATGGCCAAGACGGCCGAGCGCCCCAGGACGTTCGTTATCAGGACTATCTCGATCAGCTCGACCACGTGATCACCAGTCAGAATGGGCCGGTTGTTATGGTGGGACATTCCGGTGGCGGCATATTTGCCTCGATTGGTGCCGAGCGCCATGCCGAGCGGGTGAAGGGCGTCGTCTATGTTGCCGGCATGCTGCTGCCTGGCGGCGTGAGCTATGGTGAACTGCTGCGCAAATCGATGGGCGAAACCCAAGCGGGGCAGATCGGCGTCGTGCCGCATCTGCGCTGGTCGGCCGACGGCGCCGTGAGCTGGGTGGACCCCGAAGCGGCGCAGCGCATCTTTCTTTCAGATTGTCCAGCGCTGCTTGCCAAACAACTGGCTTGTAGGCTCACCGGGCAGCCGGAAGCCGGACGCCGCATCGCGCCCTATACGACTCCGCAACGGTTCGGCCGTATCCCGCGTCTTTATGTCGAGGCAGAGGGCGACCGATCCATCCCGCTCAGCATGCAGCGGCGCATGCAGGACCTGGCGCCGGGCACCCATCGCGAAACCCTGACCACCGGCCATGTGCCGCAGGCCAGCCGTCCGGATCTGCTGGCAGAGGCCGTGATCCCGTTCATTCTTGCCGCTTCGGTGTCGCAGCCACAATTCGAGTATGCTTCATGAATGCTTTGCAACCGGGAGTGCCGGCGCCAACAGTACGATTTTCCCGCGTCGGGCAAGTCTTTCGTGATGGCAAGGGTGGCGCCGTTAACGCCCTGGAGGACCTCAGCTTCACCATTGGCCAGCGCGAATTCGTTGCCGTTCTAGGCCCTTCTGGCTGCGGCAAGTCGACCTTGTTGCGGCAGATCGCGGGCCTACTGCACCCCACACGCGGCACGGTCGAAATCTATGGCCGCCCGGTTACCGAGCCGCGCGACGAAATCGGCATCGTCTTCCAGAAGCCGACACTCCTGCCGTGGTTCGACGTGCGGGAAAACATCGTCTTTCCCATGCGCCACAAGTACGGACGGGTCAGCAAGGAAGAATATGCCCGGGCCGACCTGCTGCTCGACCTGGTCGGGCTCACCGATTTCCGCCAGAAGATGCCTGATCAGCTCTCAGGGGGCATGCAGCAGCGCGTGGCCATCGCCCGCGCTCTCCTACTCGATCCCGACATTCTGCTCATGGACGAGCCATTCTCCGCCCTTGATGCGCTGACGCGGGACGAGATGAGCTTTGAACTTTTGCGCATCTGGTCGGATCGGCCGAAGGCAGTGCTGTTTATCACCCATTCCATTCCCGAGGCGCTGCTGCTGGCCGACCGGATCGTGGTGATGTCCGCTCGCCCCGGCAAAGTCCGCGAAATAATCGAGGTCGACCTGCCTCGCCCCCGGTCCATGCGCACCTTCGAGGAGCGGCGTTTCAGTGAACTTTCCAACCATATCCGTCAGCAGCTCTTTGCCCGAGCCGACCATGACTGAGCTGGCTGAACTCGCGCCCCCGGCTGTCGGCCCCTCCCTCAAGAGCCGCGTCCTGATGCTGGCCGATGCAGCGGCGCCGGTCCTGACCTTTGTGGTGGTGCTGGCGCTTTGGGAACTGGCCGTGCTGGCCTTCGCCATTCCGCAGTTCCTCTTGCCCGCGCCCAGCCGCATCTTCCAGGCTTTCGGCGAAACCGACCTCATGATCTGGCTTGGCCATATTTGGGCCACCCTACGCATTGCCCTTGCCGGCTATCTGCTGTCGGCGGCGATTGCCATTCCACTCGGCATCCTCCTGGCCACATCGCGCTTTTTGTCGCGCACGCTTTATCCACTACTGATCGTGATCCAGTCGCTGCCCGTGGTCGCCATCGCGCCAATCATCGTCGTGACGCTGGGCGCCAATGACCTACCGCGCATAGCCATAACCTTCCTCATCACCTTCTTTCCCATCGTGGTGTCCAGTGTCACCGGCGTTGCCGCGACACCGCCCGAACTGATCGAACTCTCGCGTTCCCTGCGCGCCGGAACCTGGCGGGAGATCACGCAAATTCGTCTGCCCTATGCGCTGCCCCACATCTTTTCCGCCCTTAAAATATCGACGACGCTCGCGGTGATCGGCGCAGTGGTGGCCGAATTTGTGGCGGCGGATCAAGGCCTGGGCTACTTCATCGCCATTTCCACCTCGTTCTTCCGCATTCCCTCGGCCTTTGGCGGGCTGATTATCCTTGCCCTAATGAGCCTCCTCTTGTTCCAATTGGTCAGCCGACTGCAGCTTTTGCTGGCGCCATGGTCCTTGCCGCGGGACGAACGAAGCCGGTAGCATCGGATGCCCACAACCAGCCGGTCGTTCATGCTACATTCGCGTATGTTGCGCTACCTTGATGAAGTGGCCCGTAGGGGCACTATCCGGCAGGCCGCCGAGCGCCTAAACGTCACCGCCTCCTCGATCAATCGCCAGATCATCGAACTGGAGGCCGAAATAGGCGCCCCGATCTTCGAGCGCCTGCCGCGCCGGATGCGCCTGACCGCTGCCGGCGAGGCCTTGATCTCCCATGTCCGCCGCACCCTGCGCGATCACGAACGGATGCGTCACCATATTCTCGAACTCGAAGGCGTGGGGCGTGGCAGCGTCACCGTTGCGACGATGAACGGCCTGGCTAGCGGTCTTATTCCGCAGCTCTGCGTCACCTTCGAGCGCGACCATCCAGGCGTGCGCTTCAAGGTCGTGAGCCTTCTTGGCCCCGAAATCCTGCAGGCCGTCGCCGAAGGCGAGGTCGATTTCGGGCTAGGCTACAATCTTGCCGACAAGCCCAACCTGCAGGTACTCGACCGGCTACGCATGCCGCTCGGCGTGGTCATGCGACCAGACCATCCCCTGGCTGCCAAGGGCACGGTTCGGCTGACCGACTGCGCCGGCCTGCCTTTTGTCCTTTCCGACCAGACCATGTCGATCCGCCGTAGCATCGACGTTATCGCCCGACGCGCCGGGCTGGATCTTAACATCGTCTATACGACCAACTCCATCGAGATGATGAAGTTCATAGTCGCCAAGGGCGGTGGACTCACCTGCATGAGCCAGCCCGACATCGTGGAAGAGCAAAGACGCGGAACGCTGGTGTTTCGCCGCATTTCCGACCGCTACCTGCCGCCGGGAGAGATCAAGCTCGTGCAACGCGCCAATGCCCAGATGGGTGCGACCGCCCGCCTGTTTATCGAAGAGGTACGCAGCGCCCTTCAGCCCTATTCCGTGCGAGGCGAATAGGGCGAGCGCCCATCATTGATCTTGGTCATGTCGCGCAGCGCCGTGCGCACCGCCTCGGCGAAAAGGCTGGCCGTCCGGTTGAGCACCGCATTGGCCCGCTGCACCAGGACGAGGCTGTGCGACACGTCGAGCCGCTCCTTGATGGGGATGAACACCAATTGCCCGGCGCTCACCTCTTCGAGCACATCGGGCAGGCTGAGAAACGAGACCGCGTCGCTTTCCATCAGGGCGTACTTGATTAGGTCGGATGAATTGGTTTCGATACGCGTCCGATAGGTGGTGCGGCTTCGCTCGAAGGCGTTGTGCATCGGGCCGAGCAGTGTCGAGCTCGCATCAGGAACGATGGCGGGAAATTCGGCGCATTCGGCAAGGCGCAGCGTGGTCCGCCGCGCCAGCGGATGGCGGTTGCCCACCACCGCGCCAGCCCGCAGGGCAAAAGCCTCCACCACATGTAATTCCGGCTCGCGCGGCAGGTTATAGCCCAGGCCGAGGTCGACATCACCTTCGATCACCGCATGGGCGATCTCGGTGCGCACTTTGCTCAGCGCCGTGATCTTGGCCAGCGGAAAACGATCGAGAAAAGCCAGGGAAATTCCCGGCACGAAGGAGCCCACCAGCCCGCCAGTAGCGGCAATGCTGGCGCTGCCCAAGCCGGGCGCCGCCAATTCGCCGATCTGGGCGAGGATACGGTCGTTCTCCCGCAAGGTGCGGCGCACATGTGCCAGAAACAGCTCTCCGGCGGCGGTAAGGCGCATGCGTCCGGGCAGACGGTCGAAAAGCGGCGCGCCGAGTTCGGCTTCAAGCTCGGTGATCTGCCGCGAGACCGAGGACGAGGCGATGCCTATGGCGGCGGCACCCTTGCGCACCGATCCGGCGCGCACCACGGCGTCGAAATAGACCATTGCCCGCTGCTGCATCGCCACCCTCGCTAGGTGTTCGACTTTACGCAGCACTCTGCACTTTTTTCAACGCTTTCCAAACGGCGTGGGCGCCGCTCCTATCGGCGCCAGACCCCGCAAGGAATGCCCCGCCCGATGTTGCTTTATACCCCAGCCAAGCCCGCAGACCACGTGCCCGTCATCGATCTCGCGCCAAGCCTCAGCGGCGACCCCGCCGGCAGCAAGAGCGTTGCCGAAGAAGTGCATCGTGCCTGTCGCGACACGGGTTTTCTTTACATCGTCAATCATGGCGTCAGCCAGGCGCTGATCGATTCCCAGTTTGCAGCGGCCAAGGCATTTTTCGACCTGCCGCTCAGTGACAAGATGGCGCTCCACATGAAACTTTCGCCCACCAAATCCGGCTATGAACCGGTGGGTGGGCAGGTGCTCGACAGCCAGGACAAGAGCGGCAAGGCCGCCCCGCCCGATCTCAAGGAGAGCTTTTATGCCGGGCTCGAAACGGACGAAAGCAATCCGTTTCACGGCAAGGCGCGTGGCTTCGGCTTCAACCAGTGGCCGTCAATTACCGGTTTTCGCGAGCAGACCATAGCCTATGGCGGCGCGCTACGCGGGCTCGGCGATCATCTCCTGTCGCTCCTCGCCCTGTCGCTCGATCTGCCGGGGACTTGGTTCGCGGACAAATACGAGCACGGCGTCGGCAGCCTGCGCATGATCAAGTATCCACCTCAGCCTGCCGAGGCGCAATTCAACCAGATCGGGGCCGGTGCGCATACCGATTGGGGCGGCATCACCATTCTGGCGCAGGACGATATTGGGGGCCTCGAAGTACGCAATGCTTCGGATCAATGGATCCAGGCCAAGCCGGTGCCGGGTGCCTTTGTGATCAATCTGGGGGACTTAATGGCCCGCTGGACCAACGGCATCTACAACTCCAACATGCACAGGGTGAACAACAATGCCAGCGGACGCGACCGCTATTCCATTCCGTTTTTCTACAGTCCAACCCCTACTGCAGTGATCGAGCCTATTCCCACCTGCGTCACGCCAGACAATCCACCGGACTTCGAGGTGGTGACCGCCGCCGAGCACATGGCCGAAATGTTCAAGCGCTCCTACGGCTACAGACCGCCTGATCCGTTCACTCAAGTTTATCAACAGGACCCCAAATCCAATGCACAAGCCCCTCCTTGCCGCCTTTCTTGCCTCTACCCTCCTGACCGCTGGCGCTTCGGCGGCCGACAAGGTCAGCTTCCAATTCTCCTGGTTGGTGGGCGGCGATCGCGCGGCCTTCTATGTGGCCCAGCAGGAAGGGCTTTTTGCCGCCCAAGATCTTGAGGTCGAATTGTTGGCCGGCCGCGGTTCTTCCGACGCTATCACCAAGGTCGCCACCGGCGTGGCGCAGATGGGCGAGGGTGGTCTTGATGCCCTTCTCACCGCCAAAAGCGAGGCCGAAGTGCCCGTCACGGCCGTGATGCCGCTTTATACCATGGCGCCGGACGCCATTGCCGTTGCTGAAGACAGCGGCATCACCTCGCTGTCGGACCTGGCCGGCAAGCGCATCGCCACCTCGCCCTTCACCTCCTCGGTCGGCCCCTGGCCGTTTGTGGTCGAAATGAACGGCGTCGACTTCGAAAACGTTGAAACCATCAATGCCGACGCCGCCACCCTCCCGGCCATGCTGGCGACGGGCCAGGTCGACGGCATCATCCAGTACGTCACCAACGCCCCGGCCACTGCGGTTGTGCTGGAGGAAGCCGGCAAGACCCTGCGCATGATCCCCTGGGCGGAATATGGCTTGGAAGGCTATTCGGCGTCGATTTTTGTCAACGACGCCTTTCTTGCCGAGAACCGTGATGTGGTGATCCGCTTTACCCGTGCCCTCAAGCAGGCCGAGGAAATGATGCGCGACGATCCAGCCATGACCGCCGCCGCCGTGGTTGCCGCCGTGCCCGAGCTTGATGTCCAGGTGACGCAGGCCGTCGCCGAAGCCACCCTGCCGTTGCTCTTCAACGAAAACACCGAAAGCACCGGTCTCGGCGTTTACTCGCCCGAACTGGTGCAAACCACTTGGAGCTGGGTGGCGCGCCAGCGTGGTCTTGAAGAAACCGCTCTTGATCCCCTCGCCGCGGTCGATTTCGAAATCGCCAACGAGCAGTGAAAGACACACACTTCGATCCAAGCCGCCCCGGAGCTCT
>CAKTFF010000026.1 GCA_934553185.1 uncultured Devosia sp. | reverse complement strand
AATGGAAAGGGCAGGGCACCTCCACCCATGACCGATACGACTACTCCGCTTCTCGATATTCGTGGCCTGGTCACCGAGTTCTCGACCGAAACCGGCATCGTCCGAGCCGTCAAAGGCGTAGACCTGACCATCGGCCAAGGCGAGACTGTTGCTTTGG
The DNA here is from genome assembly GCA_934553185.1 of uncultured Devosia sp. Classification (GTDB taxonomy): domain Bacteria; phylum Pseudomonadota; class Alphaproteobacteria; order Rhizobiales; family Devosiaceae; genus Devosia. Next base: position 13,443 of record CAKTFF010000026.1, on the reverse strand, counting down.
TGGGCGAAAGTGGTTCGGGCAAGTCGGTCACCAGCCTTTCGGTTATGCGGCTGATCCAGAAGGGCGTCGGCGCCATTGCGGGCGGCGAGATGCTGTTCCGCACGCGTGCCGGCCAGGTCATCGATCTCGTCAAGCAGCCGGAAAGCGCGATGCGCGCTATTCGCGGCAACGAGATCGGCATGATCTTCCAGGAGCCAATGACCTCGCTCAATCCCACGCAAAAAGTGGGTACGCAGATTGCCGAAGCCGCGCGCCTCCATCAGGGGCTGACGCGCAAGCAGGCCTGGGCCCGCGCCGTAGAAATGCTAGCATTGGTTGAAATCCCCGATCCGGCCCGCCGCGCCGACGTTTATCCCCACCAGATGTCGGGCGGCATGCGCCAGCGCGTGATGATCGCCATGGCACTCGCCTGTAATCCGGCCCTGTTGATCGCTGATGAACCCACAACGGCCCTCGACGTCACGGTGCAACTGCAGATCCTTGAACTCATGCGGCGCCTGCAGCGCGAGATTGGCATGGGGATCCTGTTTATCACCCATAACCTGGGTGTCGTGGCCGAAGTCGCCGATCGCGTCGCGGTCATGTATGGCGGCCGCATAGTCGAAACCGCGCCGGTACGCGAGCTTTTTGCCTGCCCCAGCCATCCCTATACCCGTGGTCTGCTCGATAGCCTGCCGGTCATCGATCATGCGGCGCGAGCTCAGGGCCAGGAACTTCGGCTGCGCGCCATTCCCGGCAGCGTCGTCGATCCGCGCAACCCTCCCCAGGGCTGCGATTTCAACCCGCGTTGCGCTTGGGTCATCCCCGAATGTCGCGCTGCGGTGCCGCCTCTCCTGCCTGTCGTCCCCGAACACCGGGCGCGCTGCATCCGCTGGAACGAAGTCCATGGCTGAGCCGCTTCTCGTCGTCGACGATCTTAAGGTCCACTATCCGCTGGGCAAAACGCTGTTCAATCCTGGCGTCAAGCTCCGGGCGCTCGATGGTGTGTCCTTCACAGTAGGTAAAGGCGAAGTTGTGGGGCTGGTGGGCGAGTCCGGCTCGGGCAAGACGACGCTCGGACGCGCTGTGCTGCGCCTGGTCGAACCCACTTCGGGCACGGTTCACCTCGGTGGAGAAGACGTGACGGCACTGCCGGCCAAGGCGCTCAAATCGTTGCGCAGCCGCATGCAGATCATTTTCCAGGATCCATATGCCAGCCTCAACCCGCGCATGAGCGTCGGCCAGACCTTGGGCGAGGCCTTGATGCTGCACGGCATTGGCACGCGCAAGGATCGCGACCAGCGCATCGGCGACCTGCTTGAGCAAGTGGGGCTGCCGCGTAGTGCCGCCACGCGCTTCCCCCATGAGTTTTCCGGTGGGCAACGCCAGCGCATCGGCATTGCCCGGGCCCTTGCGGTCAATCCTGAGTTCATTGTCGCCGACGAACCGGTTTCGGCGCTCGACGTTTCGATCCAAGCCCAGATCATCAACCTCCTGCAGGACCTGCGCAAGCAACTGGGACTTTCCCTCCTATTTATCGGCCACGATCTTTCGGTCATCGAATTCCTCTGCGACCGCGTCATTGTGCTCTATCTAGGCCGCGTCATGGAGATGGGCACGGCCGCCGAGCTCTATACGCGGCCGCGTCATCCCTATACCCGTGCTCTGCTGGACGCTGCTCCAGTGCCTGATCCGACGGTGCGGCGTGAGCGCATAACGCTCAAGGGCGACCTGCCAAGTCCGGTCAACCCACCCTCCGGCTGTGTCTTCCGCACCCGCTGCCCCTATGCCATCGAGCCTTGTGCCCAGATCGTCCCGCCGCTGGAGACGATGTCCAATGGTCAGCAGGTGGCCTGCATCCGTGCTCATGAGTTGGACCTCGCCAACCCTCTGGCTTGAAGCTCACCTGCTCAAGTTTGATGCACCTCGTCTAAGCACGCGCCACTCTGGCTGATGAGGCATTCGTTTCTGGCACGAAAGTTTCATTCCATGAGGTGAAGTGCTGGGAATTTGAATTTTTTCGGCCATTGCATGAGACGAGCTAGGCGCATCATGCTCACTGTCATGAAAAGGTTATTCATCGCCTCTCGCGGCAATCCTGAACAGTTGGCCCAGCTTTTCCGAGCGGAACTGCCCGATTTCGAAGTGCTGACCGAGCAGCCCAAAGCGGGCGATGCCGAAGTGCCCTTTATCGTTGTCGGCCGCCCTCTGCCCGGCGTCGTTCGCGCCGTCCCAGGCCTCAAGCTTGTTCTAAGTCTCAATGCCGGCATTGAGCATCTGCTAGCAAGCGGGGAAGTGCCCGACGTCCTGCCGATCGTACGCCTCGTCGATGAGGGTCTGGCGCTAGGCATGGCCGAATGGGTCCTCGCACAGGCTTTGGCTTGGCACCGCAACCTCTTTCTTTATGCCGAGCTTCAGGCGAAGGGCGAGTGGGCGCCGCAGGCTGAAAAGCTGGCCAATGAGCGCAAGGTGACCGTTCTTGGCGCCGGTGCGCTGGGCCGTCCCGTAGCCGATCACCTTGTGCGCTTCGGCTTCCAGACCAGCGTCTGGGCTCGCTCCAACCATGACATCCCTGGCGCCACGACCTATGCGGGCGCCGACCGGCTTATTGAGGCGGTTCGCGGCGCTGATATCGTGATCAACCTGCTACCCCTGACCGCTGAAACCGCGGACATTATCGATGGCGAGCTGATTTCCGCTATGGCAGACGGCGCCTTCTTCATCAATGGCGCCCGCGGCGGCCACGTGGTCGATGCCGATCTCCTTGCCGCGCTGGATAGCGGAAAGCTCAGCGGTGCTGCGCTTGACGTCTTCCGCATCGAGCCTCTGCCGGGGGAGGATCCACTCTGGCACCATCCCAAGGTGCGGCTTTCCCCCCACGTGGCTGCGCCTACTCACCAGCATATGGCGGTCAAGGAGATGGTCGCCAATATCCGGCGTTTCGAGAACGGCGAGCCGGTGCGCAACGTCGTCGATCGAAGCCTGGGTTACTGAACAAGACCGGAAAAACCGGCAGTTTTCAATTTGTTTGAAGATCAAGGAAGGGACAGAATGAACATCAAGCTTTCACGCCGCGTCGTGCTTCAAGGCATCCTTGCCGGCACCACTGCCTTCGCCACCATGCGCGTTATGCCCGCCATGGCCCAGCAATCGGGCGGCACTCTCAATGTCGGTCTCACTTATGAGCTCGACACCATGAACACCTATTCGACCGGCTTCCTCGCCGATGCGCAGCATACCGTAATTGAGGGCCTGATCGCCCCCGACAAGGACGCGCGCTACGTGCCTGTTCTTGCCAAGGAAGTGCCGACGCTTGAAAATGGCGGCATCGTCCTTTCCGAGGACGGCTCGAAAATGACCATCACCTACCACCTCCATGAGAATGTTAAGTGGCATGATGGCGAGCCCTTCACCTCGGCGGACGTTAAGTTCACCTGGGAAGCGGTCAAGGACCCGGCATTTATCGCCGAGTCAAAGGACGGCACGCAGGATATCGACAGCATCGACCTGCCCGACGATTACACGGTCGTATGCAACTACAACACGGTGAAGCCAAACTTCGCTTCGACGCTGTTCACCTTTGGCATTATGCCCAAGCACCTGTTGGAAGGCACCGACCTCAACACCTCGTCCTACAACGAGACCCCGGTCGGCACCGGCCCGTTCAAGGTGGCTGAATTCGTGCGCGGTCAGTATGTTGTGCTCGACAAGAACACTGACTACTGGCGCACGGCCGCAAACGGCGATGCGCTGCCCTATCTCGATCGCCTGGTGTTCCGCATCGTCACCGACAGCAACACCCTGATCACCCAGCTGCAGAGCGGCGAACTCGACATGGCTGTCTCGGTTCCTTACGGCCGCGCATCCCAGCTCGAAGGCGTTGATGGCCTCGAAATCGTCGTTGGCCAGCAGCTGAGCTGGGGTCACCTCGACTTTAACTTCCGCAACGCAGCGCTTGCCGATCTCGCTGTCCGCAAAGCCGTGGCGCATGCCATTAATCGCGAAACGCTGATCCGTGTGCAGGGTGGTTTCCCCACCCCTATCAAGTCGCTGGTCCTGCCCATCTTCGACCTCTACGACGATGCAACGCCTGAATATGCCTATGACGTTGCTGCAGCCAATGCGCTGCTCGATGAAGCGGGCTATGCTCGCGGTGGCGATGGCATTCGCGAAAAAGACGGCACGCGCCTCAGCTTTGCCTTTGTGGTGCAGTCCGGCCGTGCCGACGACGAAAACGTGCAGCAGGTCATCATCGCTCAGCTCAAGGAAATCGGCATCGAAGCCACCGCCGACAACAAGACCGGCGTTGCATATCGCGAGGCCCGCTATACCGGCGGCTATGATCTGATCTATGGCCGCTGGATCACCTCAGCTGACCCCGTCTATTCAACCTTCTACGGTTCGGAAGGTGAGAACAACGGCCAGGGCTATTCTAACCCTGCGCTCGATGAGGTGTTTGCACGTCTGGAGAACACACTGGACGCCGAAGAGCGCAAAGCCGCAGCCTCGGAAATGCAGCGCATCATCGCCGAAGACCTGCCAGCGATCGCGTTGACGCAAGGCGTGTCCGTCATTGCCAAACCAGTGGAGCTCAAGAACTTCGTTCCCAATCCCACCAACATGACCAATTTCGTGGACACCAAGGAATGGTACCTTGAGGCCTAAGGCCTCAAGCGCAAGACTTGAATTGCACGCCGGCCCTGCTTGTGCAGGGCCGGTGGCTCCGTAGCCCCAAGGAGCAAGATGAGCCTAAGCTACATCATCCGCCGTGTTCTCGGCGCCATCCCGCTCTTGTTGGGCATCTCCGTTATTCTGTTCGCTATCATCCAGCTGGCGCCGGGTGGCCCGCTGGACGTTTATGCCGAGAATCCGTCCGTCAGCAAGGAAGCGCTGGCGCAGATTGCTGCCCGCTATGGCCTCGATCAACCCGTGCCGGTACAATACTTTCTCTGGCTCAAAGCCATTTTTGTCGGCGACTGGGGGTATTCCATCCGCACCGGACGGCCGGTGTTAGACGAGGTCGTGCTTCGCCTTGGCCCGACGCTACAGCTGGGTGGCCTTGCCATGGTCATATCGCTGCTGATCGCGGTTCCCGTCGGCATGATCAGCGCCGCACGGCGTGGGTCAAAGCTCGATGGCACCGTCACGGTTCTGAGCTTCGCCGGCATCTCGACCCCGGTGTTCTGGCTGGCGCTGCTGCTGCAATTGTTGTTCAGCGTGCAACTGGGCTGGCTGCCTTCGGCCGGCTACCAGTCGATCGGCGACGGCTCGTTCATCGATCGGCTGCGCCATATCATCATGCCTGCCGCCGTCCTGTCGCTCGCCACGGTCGCCAGTTGGAGCCGCTTCATCCGCTCGGGCATGATCGACGTGCTCAACCAGGATTATATCCGCACCGCCTATGCCAAGGGTCGCGGCGAGAAAGCTGTCCTGTTCTTCCACGCACTGCGCAATGCCATGATCCCGGCGGTCACGGTGATTGCCGTCGATTTTGTGACCATCATTTCGGGCGCTGTGATCACCGAGACCGTATTTGCCTGGCCCGGCATCGGCCGGCTGTTCATGGAGAGCATGGATGGCCGCGATTACCCGATGCTTATGGGCCTGATGATGATGGGCTCGTTCGCCATTGTGGTCGCCAACATTGTCGCCGACCTGTGCTACGCCGCGCTTGACCCGAGGATCCGCTATGACTGACGCAACGGTTCCCGGCGCCAGCTCCCCGGCAGCCCCACCGCAAACCTACTGGCGGCGCGTTGCCCGACGATTCCTCAAGCGGCGCCTCGCCGTGATCGGTGCAGTGTTCCTGGTCCTGCTCGGGCTTGCCGTCACCTTCGGGCCGATGCTGTCCCCTTATAGCTATGACTACCAGGACTTCGACCTGCTCGGCATGCCCGGGCCGATTTCTGCCGAGCACTGGCTCGGCACGGATGAACTGGGCCGAGATGCGCTGACCCGGCTCTTGCATGGTGGGCGGGTGTCACTCGCGGTCGGCTTGGCAGGCGCCATGATTGCAGGTCTTGTCGGAACGCTGGTCGGCGCCGTGTCCGGTTTTTACCGCGGTATTCCAGACGTGATCCTCATGCGCTTTACCGACGTCATGATGTCCATCCCGACCCTGCCGCTGGTTTTACTGCTCTCCGGGCTTTTCCGTCCGAGTCCGCCTTTGCTGGTCGCCATTGTCGGCATTCTGATCTGGATGGGCACAGCGCGCCTGGTACGAAGCCAATTCCTGGCGCTGCGCGAACGAGAATTCGTGGAAGCCGCCCGTGCTCTTGGGGCCAGCGGGCCACGGTTGATGTTCCGCCATATCCTGCCCAATGCCATCGGTCCGATCACCGTCGCCTCGACGCTGGCTGTTGGCAGCGCCATTATGCTGGAGTCGGCCCTTTCGTTCCTGGGCTTTGGTATCCAGCCTCCGGTGCCGACGTGGGGGAATCTGCTCAATAGCGCCTCGTCCTGGCTGTCCCAGGCACCCTGGCTCGCCATTCCTCCTGGGCTTTTGATCCTCTTCACCGTGCTTGCAGTGAACTTCCTGGGCGATGGCTTGCGCGATGCGATGGAGCCACGCGAGTAAGCATGCGAGAGCTCGGGAGCTATATCGCCGACCAGGGTCCCAAAGCGCTGGCTGAGGGGCAGGCGGTCGCCAGCACGGGTAATCCCATCGTCACCGAAACCGCCATCGGCATCCTTGCCGCCGGTGGCAACGCGGCCGACGCCGCTATCGCTGCGGCTCTGGTGCAGGCGGTTGTTGAGCCGCATCTTACAAGCCATGCCGGCATGGTCTCGTGCCTTTATTGGGACGGGGGCAAAGGCGAGGCAGTGCAGCTCAATGCGCTGGGAACGCTGGCACCTGACCTCCCGCCTTTTCGCCCGATCAACGGGGTGGGCGGCTGGGCACGCGAAGGCGCTCCTGGGCCGCAGGCCGCTATCCCCGGCTTCATGCCCGGACTTGCGGCGCTCCATGAGCGCTATGGCAGCTTGAGCTGGGCAGAACTCTGCGCGCCTGCCGTCGCCTGGGCTGAGCGCGGTCACGCCGTTTCGTCCTTTGAATATGGCGTCAATGTCTTCGCTGCGCCCTTTTGCACCTATTTTGAGGCCGCCCGCGCCGTCTTCATGCCGGATGGCTACCTAACGCCGGTCGGCAAGGTCATGCGCAATCCAGATTTAGCGCAGACCATGCAGCGCCTGTCCGACGAGGGCCCGCAATACTTCACTACCGGTGGCTGGGCGCAGGCCTTTGTCGCCGCTGGTAATGAACTGGGCTGGCCTGTGCGCCTTGACCACCTATCCGCCAATCCACCACGCTGGCAAACGCCGCTGCGCTTCACCCATCGTGGCCACGAGATCGTCGGCCTTGCCCCTCCCGAGCGGCAAGGCGCATTCTGCGCCATGGTCCTGGGCATTCTCGACCATGCCGGCATCTCTTCGATGAAGCCGTTTGGGGCCGACTACGTCTTTACCATGGCTCATGCGCTGCGCCTTGCCGAACAGGCCTGCGGCTTCATGCATGATCCCTTGATCGCCGGAGATGCCGCAGCGGTTTTGATGGATCCCGGCTACCACGCCCAACAGGCGCGGCTGATTGCCGCCAGCAGGCCTCATGTAGACCTCACCGAACACGTCCGCCTGACCCGGGGCCGCGCCGCACTTGCAGCCAGCGGCTGGAACAGCGCCAGCCGCAAGCCACCGGTCGGCTCTTGTGAAATCTCCATCGTGGATAGCGCTGGCAACTGGATCCAGATGATGAACACCATCCAGTCAGGCGGCATTCCGGGCATGGCAGTAAATGGCGTCTTCATGATGGGCTCGCATGAGCAGACATCCATGAATGCCCATTTCTCCAACTTCCGCGTTCCCGGCGCTCGCATGCGCAACATCCTGGGCAATACGCTCGTGCTTCAGGACGGAAGGCCGTGGCTCGCGCTCGGCACGCCCGGCAATGTCTATGCTACCGTTGCGCAGATGCTGGTCCACATCCTAGATTTTGGCATGCCTCCACAAGCCGCTTCGGACGCGCCGCGCATGCTGCCGCTCGAGGACGATTACACGCTGCATATTGAAAGCCGCCTTGCGGCTGAAACGGTCACCCACCTGACCGCAATGGGCATTCTCCTCGGACCCATGCCGAAGTGGGACTGGAACCAAGGCTCGTTCCAGATGTGCTGGCGCGACGGTGACCGCCTTCGTGCGAGCGCCGACTTCCGCCGGACCGGCAGCGCGGACGCAATTGGTAGTCGTTGACATACTACACCGACAGTAAGCGCCACTGCGTCTGCGGATTGTCACTACCGGCCATGTGCGACACGTAATGTCACACCATGCATACGGGATTGTTGCCCAACTGACACATCGCTGTCGTCCGGCTGTCAGACGGTTGCCCTAGCTAGCAGGCATTCAACTGCAACCGGGGCCGCTCAATGGCAAAATCCAGTTTCCGCAAGACGCTCTTGGGCGCGACAACAGCACTCTTGCTTGTCACCATACCCACCTTCACAGCAGCGCAGGACCGCCCGGACCTCGTGGTGGGTGTGGCCGATCTTCCAGCCACGCTTGAGCCCGGCAAGGAACTCTCCAATGTCGGCACCCGCGTCAATTACAGCATCTTCGATACCCTGATCCGCCGCGACTTCCTCTCGGCTGAGGGCGGTGGCGGTGCGACGCTCATTCCCGGGCTTGCCGCCGAATGGACCCGCATCGATGACCTGACCCTTGAGGTCAAACTGCGCGACGACGTCACCTTCCACAATGGGGCTCCGCTGACAGCCGAAGACGTCGTCTTCACCTTCTCGCCCGAGCGCCTCAGCGGTGAAAATGCCCTTCTGCCTGAAGGTCCCGCCTATTTCTCGGTTCTTGCCGAAGTAAAGGCCATTGACGATCATACCGTTCACTTCATCACCAAGGCGACCGATCCGCTGCTTGAGCACCGCCTGTCCTCCTGGGCCTCGTGGATCGTCAACAAGGCTGACTGGGAAGCCAAGGCGGCAACCGACGGCGGCCTGCCCCTGTTCCCGGTCGGCACCGGCCCCTTCATGCTCGGCGAATACAAAGCCGACGAATCCATCCGTCTAGTGGCCTTCGATGATTATTTCGGCGGTACGCCCACGGCCGCTTCGGTGACCTTCCGCGAAATCCCCGAGCCCTCCACCAGGGTGGCTGGTCTTGTTTCGGGTGAGTTCGACATCATCACCAATGTCGCGCCCGACCAGATCGCCCAGATCAACGGCTATGAAGACATTGAGACACGCTCAGTTGTCCTCGCGAACTCCCATGTGCTGGCCTATGGCACCCAGGACCCAGTGATCAAGGATGCTCGCATCCGCCAGGCCATGAACCTTGCAATTGACCGCCAGCTTCTCAACGAAGCCCTCTGGGGTGGCCGGGCCGTGGTGCCCAATGGCCACCAATATCCGGAGTTCGGCGATATGTATAATCCCGACCACAAGGGCCTCCAATACAATCCCGAACGCGCTAAGGAACTGCTGACCGAAGCTGGCTATGACGGCGGCCTGATCACCTACACCACCCAGCCAAACTACTACCTTAACGCCCTTCCGGCCGCACAGGCCATTGTTGAGATGTGGAAGGCTGTCGGCATCAATGCCGAACTCAATGTGGTCGAGAGCATGACCGGTCTCGACATGGCCGCGCTGCAGGTTCGCTCCTGGTCCAACTCCACTCGCTATCCCGATCCGGTCGGTGGGTTGTGGAACCTCTGGGGTCCCTTTGGTGGCCCGCAGCGTGGCGCCGGCAATTGGGCCGGCACCGAAAATCTTGAGCGCTTCAACGAGCTTGGCAGCATCATTGAGAGCAGCGTGGACCTCGAAACCCGTCAGCCGGCCGCCTGGGAAATGCTGGAAATTTGGGAAAAGGACGCACCCGGCACCATTCTCTACCAGCCGCTCGAAACCTATGGCGTGCGCAAGGATATCGGCTGGCAGCCCTATACCTTCTACTACATGGACCTGCGTCCTTATAACCTCAGCTTCAACAACTGATGAACACGCTGTCCAACGCATGGGGAGGCAGCAGGCTTGCTGCCTCCCCAGCTATTCCCACGACGGTCAATCCTATCCTCGAAGTGTCTCGTCTCAGCATCCATGCCGGCGCCGATGCGCTGGTGGAAGATGTGAACCTTTCGCTTCTGCCGGGCGAAACGCTTTGTCTTGTGGGCGAAAGCGGCTGTGGCAAAAGCCTCACCTGCATGTCCGTGCTCGGCCTGCTGGAGGACAACCTTGCCGTCGCCGGCTCGATCAGGCTGTTCGGCGCCGAAACCGTCGGTGCCCCCGAGCGCCTGCTCAACCAGTTGCGCGGCCGTGACGTGGCCATGATCTTCCAGAACCCCATGGTTTCGCTCAATCCGGTGCAGCGCGTGGGCGCCCAGATTGCCGAAGCCATTGTGGAACATACCGGGCTGCGCGGTGCGGCCGTTGACCTGCGTGTGGTTGAACTGCTCGATCAGGTCGGCATTCCCGATGTGAGGCGCAACAAGAACCAGTTTCCGCACCAGCTGTCGGGCGGCATGTGCCAGCGCGTCATGATCGCCATGGCCCTGGCCTGCAAGCCGCGCCTCCTGATCGCTGACGAGCCGACCACCGCGCTCGATCTCACCATTCAGGCGCAGATCCTGCGCCTCATGCGCGACCTTCAGGTCGAGCTTGGCCTGGGGATCGTTCTGGTCACCCACGACCTTGGCGTCGTGGCCGAAGTCGCCGATCATGTCGCCGTCATGTATTCAGGCCGCGTTGTTGAATCTGCGCCGGTCGACGACCTCTTTGCCGATCCGCGTCATCCCTATACCCGCGCCCTCATGGCGAGCCGCATCGGCTTTGGCCGCAAGCCCGGCACGCCGCTCGACGCCATCACAGGCACGGTGCCGTCACCTTCGGCGCGGCCAGTGGGGTGCAACTTCGCGCCGCGCTGTCCCAGGGCATGCGATGTATGCGTCAAGGATCCGCAACTGCTCCAACTGGGCCAGCGGTCCGCGGCCTGCCACTTTTCTGGCATCAACGGTGAGAATGCGCGATGAACCCGAGCAAAAAGGAAGGCCTTGTCGCTAAGGACCTTGTTCAGAGCTATTCCGCAGGCCGCCCTTTCTGGGGCAAGATAGATGCGTTCCGCGCCGTCGACCGCGTCAGCCTCACCATTGCCGAGGGGGAAACGCTTGGCATTGTCGGGGAAAGCGGCAGCGGCAAGTCGACCCTCGGGCGCATGATCGCCGGCATCGAGGCGCCCACCAGTGGGAGCGTACGGTTTTGGGGTGAATACCATGCCACGGTTGGCACGCCCCGATGGCGTCAGCAGCGCCGCCATGTGCAGGTCGTATTCCAAAACCCTGCGGCCGTCGTCGATCCACGTTGGTCCATCCATGCCCAGGTACGCGAAGCCCTGACCACGCACGAGAAACTCGCACCATCCGAAGCTGATGATCGCGCCCAGAACATGCTGGTCACGGTCGGCTTGGGCTCGATGGGCAAGCGTCTGCCCCATCAACTCTCGGGTGGGCAATTGCAACGCGCCGTTATTGCCCGAGCGCTGGTGCTCAATCCGCGTCTTGTGGTCTGCGACGAAGCGGTCAGTGCCCTTGATGTCTCGGTTCAGGCGCAAATCATCAACATGCTGCTCGACTTGCGCGAAAAGCTCAACCTGTCCCTGATGTTCATCTCCCACGACCTATCCGTCGTGCGCCACATCAGCCATCGCGTGGGCGTTATGCATGCGGGCAAGCTGCTCGAAGTCGGCGACAGCGGCACGCTCTTCGACAATCCGCAACACGCCTACACAAAGCGTCTGCTCGCCGCTATTCCGGCCGATACGCCGCGCCAGCGCCGTCAGCGCGATATGCAAGCCTTTGCTCACGGCAGCGCCGTCTCCGCCCATCCTTAACTCCCGGTCCAAACATGAAGATCATTGCTCATCGCGGCTACAGCGCCCGCTTCCCCGAAAATACCCCGCAGGGTTGGGATGCCGCCTACGCCCATGGCGCTTTTGCCATCGAGGCCGATGTCCGGCTATCCCTCGATGGCTACTGCATCTGCGCGCATGATCGCGATCTTAGCCGTCTCTTCAATCGTCCGGAGCGTCCCGAAGACCTCAGCCTCGACGAGCTGCTGACCCTGCGCAACGACGCTGGTGGTCGCATCGTCGCTTTGCAAGAGGTCCTGCAGCATGCTGCCAGCGGACGCGCCATCCTGCTCGACATCAAGGATGAAACAATCCCCGCGCTTGAAGCCATCTGGCATGCTATTCTGGATATAGTCCCCGCGCCGCAGCGCTCCTTGGTCATTGCCGGCTGCCATACGCTTGATGCCGTGCAGTTCTTTGCCGCACGCGGGGAAACCAGCATTCTGGGCTTCATTCCATCTGCAGACTTAGCCGAAGCTTTCCTGGCTGCTGGCGCCCGGCTCATCCGCTTCTGGGAGCGCGACGCTTCCGCTGAGCGCGTTGCCAGCCTGCAGCGCCTCGGTGCCGAGGTGTGGATCACCAGCGGCGGCGCCGGAACCCCGTTCCATGGGGGGGAAACTACCGCAGAAAACCTCCGACGCCTGCAGGCAACCGACGCGGATGGCGTGCTTGTGGACGATGTGTCCCTTGCGACGTCCACGCTGGAGCGCGCACCATGAACAAGGGCTCGACCCTTCTGGTGTGCTTTGACGGCTTGCGCCGCGACCGCGTCACTGCTGAGCTCATGCCCAACCTGTTCCGCTTCATGGCGGAAGGAAGCATTTTCCTTCATTCCCGGTCGATCTTCCCCAGTGAGACCCGTGTGGCCGTCACCTCCACCATGACCGGCTCTGCTCCTGGGGCCCACGGTGTGGTCGCCAACCAGTTCATCCACACCGTCCGCCCAGATGGGCTGTTCCGTACATCTGAATGGGAAGACCTCGAACTGGCCGCCGCCGTCGGGCAATTGCTGGATCGGCAGACCATGGGCGAGCGCCTCGCTGCCGCTGGCCGGACCATGGCCGTGGTCAGCACCGCCACCAAGGGCGCTTCGCGCATGATGAACTCGAGCGCCCATGCCCTCGGCCAGCCGGTCTTTTCCGTGCACGGCACGCCGGTCTCGACCCCCGAGGTTCACGACGCCGTTGTGGCTCAACTCGGTGACATACCGCCGGCCGGCGCCCCAAACAGCGATCGCGTCACCTACGCGACCACTGCGCTGATGGAGGTGGTCTTTCCCCGCTACCAGCCCAACTTCACCATCTTCTGGATAAACGAGCCCGATACCAGCTCACATCAGTTTGGTGTGCTTGGCGCCGAAACCGAAGCGGCCCAGCGCATGGCCGACGACAACTTTGGCCGTATTCTGGCGTGGTGGAAAGCCGATAATGGACCCGAAAACATCGTGGTCATGTCCGACCACGGCCAGATCACCGGTCATCAACAGCTCGAAACGCTCGACATCATCCCAGCCCGATTTGGTCGGGCCTCAGTCGGCTCATTCAGCGGCGTCTATCTCGA
>CAKTFF010000025.1 GCA_934553185.1 uncultured Devosia sp. | reverse complement strand
AGCACCAGCAACTGCGCGTAAGTGCGCCAGTCGCGCGGCAGGCTCTTGCGCATGGCGAGGAAATAGATCCAGCAGATGGTGGCGCCGATCGTGACGCGCCCAGCCGACACCCAGAGCGGGCTGATCTCGCGGATGAGGACGGCATTGAACAGAAACGAACAGCCCCAGACCGCGCCCAAAAGAAAGATCAGCAGCCAATAGCGCAGGGACATGAGGGTTCTCCGTTCACCCGAGCACTAAGGGAGTCTCAGCGGGGCGTCGAACCGATTTTGACGATGATGGGCATCAATTCTGGTGATGGGTGACCCTCGTGGTGAGCCTATCGAACCGGGAGGCGTAGCACAGTCGCTCCACTCGCTCGACCTTGTGGTTCGAGAGGCTCACCATGAGGTCTTCTGGAGGGCTAGTGAATGCTTGGCTGGGGCAGATGGCCTTCGGCCAGCAGCCGCAACGCTTCGGGATAGATTCGGTGTTCTTGGACGAGCACGCGAGCGGCGAGGGTGTCGGGGGTGTCGCCCGGCAGCACGGGCACTTCGGCCCGGAGGATCGGCGCACCCTCGTCGAGCCCCGGCGAAACGAAGTGGACTGTGCAGCCATGCACCTGGGCGCCATCCGCAAGGGCGCGCTTATGCGTGTCGAGCCCTTTGTAGAGCGGCAGCAGGGATGGGTGGATGTTGATCATCCGGCCAGACCAGCGCTGCACGAAATCTTCCCCCAGGATGCGCATGAAACCGGCAAGGCAGACGATGTCGGTCTCCCAGCTTTCCAGCATCAGGGTCAAAACGTCTTCGAACATCTCGCGGCTGGGAAAGCGGCTCTGCGCCAGCGAGGCCGTCGCGATCCCTTTGGCCGCCGCTGTGGCGAGGCCCGGCGCCGCAGCGCGGTTGGAGAGAACGCCGACGATCTCGGCGGGATAGTCGGGCGCCTTGCTGGCCTCGATCAAGGCCGACATGTTCGAGCCGCGACCCGAGATGAGGATGGCGACGCGTTTGCGCCTCATAGCGCCAGGGTGCCCTCGAACAGCACCGGCTCGCCCCGGCGATCTGTGAGTTGGCCGACGATCGCGGCAGTTTCGCCGGCTTCGGCAAGATGGCTCACCAGCTGTTCCGCGTCTTCGGCAGCCACAGCGACCAGCATTCCCACGCCGCAGTTGAAGGTGCGCAGCATTTCGGTCTGGCTCATGCCCCCGATCTTGCTCAGCCAGCCGAATACCGGGGGAACGGTGATGGCGCCAAGGTCGAGATGGGCCGCCAGATGCTCGGGCAGCACGCGCGGAATATTGTCGATGAAACCGCCGCCGGTGATATGGGCCAGTGCCTTGATGCCAAGGCCAGCCTTGAACGCGGCAAGCAGCGGCTTGACATAGATGCGGGTGGGCGTCAGCAGCGCTTCGGACAGCGACTGGTCTGGGGCAAAGGGCGCCGCGTCAGACCATTGCAGGCCCGAGAGATCGACGATTTTGCGCACCAGCGAATAGCCGTTGGAGTGAACACCCGACGAGCCGATGGCGACCAGCGTGTCGCCTGCGGCAAGGTCTGCGCGCGGCAGGAGCGTTCCCCGTTCCGCGGCGCCCACGGCAAAGCCGGCCAGATCATAATCCTTGCCATGGTACATGCCGGGCATTTCCGCCGTCTCGCCGCCGATCAGCGCGCAACCCGCGATCCGGCAACCTTCGGCAATGCCGTTGACGATGGCGGTGCCCTGTTCGACATCGAGCTTGCCGGTGGCGAAATAATCGAGAAAGAACAGCGGCTCGGCGCCCTGGACGATGATGTCGTTGACGCACATGGCCACCAGGTCCTGCCCGATCGTGGCGTGATTGCCCGTATCGATGGCGATCTTGAGCTTGGTGCCCACTCCGTCATTGGCCGCAACCAGCACGGGATCGATGAAGCCTGCGGCCTTGAGGTCGAACAGCCCGCCGAACCCGCCGATCTCGCCATCGGCGCCGGGGCGGCGCGTGGAACGAACTGCCGGCTTGATCGCTTCTACCAGCGCATTCCCTGCATCGATGTCGACACCGGCCTGCTTGTATGACAGCCCGTTTGATGCGAGGTTTTGCGGATCGGACATAGGCCTCAATACCGTAGTGGGGAAAGCGTGCGTAAAGCCGTTACCGGGCAGCCAACTCAGTTGCCAATTTCCGAGCCGGGGGCTAGACGGCCTGATAGCTTCTCCACCACAAGCATGCAAGGGCTGCACGGCAGGATGACACTCCGTTACCAAGTCCTGATCTGGATTGCCTTGCTGGTCGCCCTGGTGTTGGTCCTGTGGCTGTTCCGCAGCATCATGCTTCCTTTTGTGGTCGGCGCGGCGCTTGCTTATCTCCTCAACCCGCTGGTCAATCAGCTGCAGCGCTGGCGATTCAATCGCGCTTGGGCGACAACGGTGGTGCTGCTCAGCGTCATCGCCATTATCGTGTCGATCTTTTTCATGTTCGTGCCACTGATCGGCCAGCAAATTGTCGGCCTCATTCAGCGCCTTCCGCAATATGTCAGTGACCTGCAGGCGCTGTTCGCACGCTGGTCGCCAGAGGTTAACGAGTGGCTCGGGCCGGAGCGCGCGGCGCAGCTGCAGGCCAGCATCAATGATCTGGCCCGCCAGGCTCTGGTGTTTATCGCGACGCTTCCGGGTGAACTGGTGGGCATTGGCCTCACGGGCGCCGCAGTGATCGGTTTCACGGCCCTGACCCCTGTGGTCGCCTTCTATCTGCTGCTCGATTGGGAAGGCATGGTGCGTGGCGTCGAAGGGCTGCTGCCCAAAGCCCACAAGGGCGAAATCGACACCATCCTGCGCGACATCGACAAGTCCATGGCCGGCGTTATCCGCGGGCAGGGCGGCGTGCTGCTGATCGACGCGGCCTTTTATGCCACCGCGCTGAGCCTGATCGGGCTCAACTTCGGCCTCGTTGTCGGTCTGATGGCCGGGCTGATGAGCTTCATCCCCTTTGTCGGCTTCGCGCTGGGCTTCTGCCTGTCGGTGGGGATCGCCATCGTGCAGTTCTCGGGCGACCTGCTGATGGTAGCCATCGTTGGCGGTGTGTTCCTGTTCTGGCAGTTTATCGAGGGCAACATCCTTTATCCCAAGCTGGTCGGCTCCTCGATCAACATCAATCCGGTCTGGATGATGTTTGCGCTGCTGGCGCTGGGTGCCCTGTTCGGCTTTGTCGGCCTGCTGCTCGCTGTGCCCATGGCCGCCATTGCCTCGGTGCTGGTGCGGTTCGGTGTACGCAAGTACAAGGAAAGCCCGCTATATCTGGGGGAGAGTGATGGGCCGGATGGATCTGCCACCCCGAGCTGAGGCTGACGACAGCGCCCGCCAGCTGACCTTTGAACTCGGCCATACGCCGGCACAGGGCGAAGCCGATTTCCTGGTGGGTGAAGGCAATCAACTCGCCTGGAGCCGCATCACGGCCTTTCCCCATTGGCCAGATCCTGTGACCTTGCTGGTGGGGCCGGCGAAATCAGGCAAGTCGCACCTGGCACGCATCTTCGCCCAGCGCAGCGGCGCATCCTTTGCCGCGCCCGTTGATCTTGAGGCTCTTGCGGCCGAGGGCGGCACCGCGCCGGTGATCGTCGAGGACGTCGACCGGCTGAATTACGATGAAGCGGGGCTGTTTCACCTGCTTAACCAGGCGATGCGCGAACAGCGGCCCGTTCTGCTCACCGCGCGCAGCGAAGTGGGGCAATGGCCGCTGGCTACCGATGATGTTCGCTCACGCGCGCGGCGGGCCGCAGCCTTTACCCTTGAGCTCACCGATGACATCCAGTTGTCACAGATGTTCGTGAAACTGTTCGGGGATCGCCAGATCGCGGTTGATCCCAGGATCATCGCCTATCTTTCCACGCGCATGGAGCGCTCGGCAGAGGAAGTCGTGATCCTGGCCGATCTGATGGATCGGCTGGCACTCGCCAAGGGCACGGCCATCACGCGCAGCATAGCCGCCGATGCGTTGCAGCGCCGGCGGCACGCACGCGGCGAAGCGGGCATTGAACAGGACTGGGACACCGACACCGATGAATGAGATCAGCGACTTTGCCGAAACCGAAACGCCGGTTCCCGACACCGAGGCCCTGCGCAAGAGCCCGGCGCGTTTCGTCAACCGGGAAGTGAGCTGGTTGCAGTTCAACATGCGGGTGCTGGAGGAAGCGGGCAACACCAATCATCCGCTGCTCGAGCGGCTGCGCTTCGTGTCGATTTCAGCCAACAATCTCGATGAATTCTTCATGGTGCGCGTTGCCGGGATCAAGGGTCAGATGCGCGCTGGACTCAGCAAGCTCAGCGCCGATGGCATGTCGCCGGCCGAGCAGATGGAGGAGATTGCGACGCTTGCCCAGCATCTCCAGCTGGAACAGCAGGACCACTGGCAGAGCTTGCGCGAGGAACTGTTTGCCCAGAATGTGGTGATCCACGAAGCCGGCGATCTCACCGCCGACCAGGTCGATTACCTGCAAAAGCTGTTCCGCGAGGAAATATTTCCGGTTCTGACGCCCATCGCCGTCGACCCGGCACACCCCTTTCCCTTCATTCCCAATCTGGGGCTGGCGCTGGCCTTCGAGCTCAAGCGCCCCGACAACGATCTTCCCTTACAGGCGCTCGTGCGCATTCCCGGCAACCTCGATCGCTTCATCAACCTGCCTGCTGCTCTGGTGTCGGAAGGGCGCAGCGAGGTCGTCACCATCGACACGTTGGTGAAGCTGTTCTTTCACAAAATGTTTCCCGGCCACGAAGTGGTGGGGTCCGGCGCGTTCCGCGTTATTCGTGACAGCGAAATCGAAATCGATGACGAAGCCGCCGACCTCGTGGTGGAATTCGAGACCGCCTTGCGTCAGCGCCGCCGCGGGCAGGTGATCCGGCTCGAGATCGAGTCGTCCATGCCGCGCGCGCTCAAGCGCCAGATCGGGGAACAACTCGGGGTCAAGGAAACCGATGTGTTCGAGGTGCAGGGCTTTCTGGGCCTCGCGGACGCGCGCAAGGTCTGCGATGTCGACCGGCCCGACCTCAAGTTCACGCCCTATCATGCCCGCTTCCCCGAGCGCATCCGCGACTATAATGGCGACAGCTTCGCCGCCATCCGCGCCAAGGACATCCTGGTGCACCATCCGTTCGAGAGCTTCGATGTGGTGGCGCAGTTCCTTATGCAGGCCGCGCGCGACCCCGACGTGGTCGCCATCAAGCAAACGCTGTATCGCACATCCGCCGACAGCCCGATCATCAAGGCACTGGTGCTGGCGGCCGAAGCGGGCAAGTCGGTCACCTGCCTGGTCGAGCTCAAAGCGCGCTTCGACGAGGAAGCCAATATCCGCTGGGCGCGCGACTTGGAACGCGCCGGCGCGCAGGTTGTTTTCGGCTTCATCGAGCTTAAGACCCACGCCAAGCTCAGCCAGGTGGTGCGGCGCGAAAAGGGCAAGCTGGTCAGCTACTGCCATATCGGCACGGGCAATTACCACCCGATCACCGCCAAGATCTATACCGACCTCAGCTACTTCACCATCGATCCCTCGATCACCCGCGACGTCGCGCGGGTCTTCAATTTCATCACCGGCTATGCTCGTCCCACCGAGCTTGAAACCATCGCCGTGTCGCCGGTCAACCTGCGCCAGACTTTGCTCGACAACATTGCCCGCGAAATGGAGTTCGCGCGCAATGGTCAGCCCGCCAGCATTCTCCTCAAGATGAACTCGCTGGTTGATCCCGCTACCATCGACGCCCTTTATGATGCCAGTCAGGCCGGGGTGAAGATCGACCTGATCGTGCGCGGCATCTGCTGCCTGCGGCCGGGCATCCCCGGCTTTTCTGACAATATCCGGGTCAAGTCGGTGGTCGGCCGGTTCCTCGAACACAGCCGTATCTATTGTTTTGGCAATGGCGAGCCGATGCCGGGCCCGCGCGCCAAGGTTTATATTTCCTCGGCAGACCTGATGGGCCGCAATCTCGATGGGCGTGTCGAAGTCATGGTGCCGATCCTCAACAAGACCGTGCACAAACAGATTCTCGACGTCATTCTGGTTGCCTATCTGCGGGACAATCAGCAGAGCTGGGAAGTGCTGCCCGATGGCAGTTCGCATCGTGTGCGCAACGTTGAAGGCGTAGAGCCGTTCAATGCTCACAATTACTTCATGACCAATCCGTCGCTGTCCGGTCGAGGCAGTGCGGGGGCTGACGGCGACGAGGGTGCAGCTTGAATCAATTCTGGGGCGTTGACGCCGATCCAACAGCACAGGGCCGCATCAAGGGTGCCAAGCCCGTGGCGGTGCTCGACATCGGTTCCAACTCGGTGCGCCTTGTTGTTTACGAACGGCATGCGCGGGCGCTGACGCCGCTCTACAATGAAAAATCCGCCTGTGCCCTGGGCCGTGGCGTGGGACAGACCGGGCGCCTGGCGGAAGCCAACATGGCCCAGGCCCTCAATGCCATTCAGCGCTTTGCCCTGGTCGCGCGCATGATGCGGGTCGGCAAGGTCTATGTGCTGGCGACCTCCGCTGTGCGAGATGCCGCCAATCGGGCTGAGTTCGTCGGGGCTGTGGAAGCCCTGATGGACGCCGAGGTCCAGGTTCTGACGGGCGAACAGGAGGCGCATTTTGCAGCGCTCGGCGCCGCCGCGGGTATCCCGGGGTTTACCGGCCTTGTCGGCGACCTGGGCGGGGGAAGCCTTGAGCTCTCGGCCATCACCAATGGCGTCGATACCGACGGCGAATCGTTTGAACTCGGCGTCATTCGCCTGCAGGACGACAGCAATGGCGCGCCGGCAAAAGCCGCAGCCATGGTACGCGACAAGCTGCACAAATCCTCCCTGGCAAAAACCGGCAAAGGCAAGAGTTTTGCCGCTATTGGCGGCACCTGGCGATCGCTCGCCAAGCTGCATCAGGTCGTGCGGGGATATCCGCTGCGCATGGTGCAGCACTATGTGGTGCCCGCCGACGACATGATCGCTTTTTGCGGCGAGATCATCGGCGCCTCCTCGCTCAAGGGCTATGCGGGGGCCGAACATGTCAGCTCCTCCCGCCGGGAACTGGTGCCCTTTGGCGCGGCTGTGCTGTCCGAAGTGCTGCGCGCCGGCCACTTCGCCGATGTGGTGTTTTCCGCACTCGGCGTGCGCGAGGGCTATCTGTTCGGCATGCTCGACAAGCGCGAACAGGCCATCGATCCGCTGATCCAAGGCGCCGAGGAACTCTCGGTGCTGCGCTCGCGCTCACCCGCTCATGCCAATGACCTGATCGACTTTTCCGGCCAGTTCCTCCAGGCCACCGGCTCGGCAGAGACCGCCGAACAGGCTCGCCTGCGGACGGTGGCGTGCCTTCTTGCCGATATCGGCTGGCGCGCTCACCCTGATTATCGCGGGCCGCAAAGTGTCGATGCCGTGGCTTACGGTTCGCTGAGCGGCGTCGACCATCCCGGCCGCACTTTTCTGGCGCAGGTGATCGCTGTTCGCTATGACGGGCTCAAGAGCAAGGCGGCGGCTTCGCTTGCCGGCCTTGGCTCGGCAGACCTGACCGCACGCGCCAAACTGCTCGGCGCCGTATTCCGCGTGGCCTATCCCATGACAGCGGCCATGCCCGGCATCCTGCCGCGCATCCGCATCGAAGCAAGCACGGGTCTGCTGTCGCTGATCCTGCCGACGGATTTGACGTTTCTCGACGGCGAGCATTTGCGCGGCCGGCTCGATCAACTCGCCGGTTTGGCCGGATACAAGAACAGCGAAGTGCGGATCGGCTAGCTTATTCGGCAGGAACGCTGTCCTTGACGCTGAACTCGACCACGCCTTTGCGGGTAGCCACAAGACCGACGCGGCCATGCTTGATGTCGAGCGCCTTTTCCCCGAACAGCTTGCGCCGCCAGCCCTTCAGCGCCGGCACATCGGCATCGTCGTCGAGCACCAGCGCATCGATCTCGTCCGATGTCGCGAGGATGCGTGCGGCGACGCCATTCTGCTCGGCCACCGACTTGAGCAGCACGCGAATGAGATCGCCCACCGCACCCTTGGGCGAGGGGCCACGATAGCGCTCCGGCATAACCGGCAGATCGCTGCGCCCGAGCGCCTCGACTTCCCTCAGGAGCACCATGATTTCCGCTGCGGCGGCGCTGCGGCCAAATCCGCGCGGCACGGCGCGCAGGCTCTCGAATGCCTCGGGGGAGAGCGGGCGCTGCTGCGCCAGCTCGAACAGGATATCGTCCTTGAGCACGCGGCTGCGCGGCTGGTCGGTATCCTGCGCGCGCTTTTCGCGCCAGGCCGCAAGCTTTTTCATGGCAGCCAGGTCGCGCGGGCGATTGATCTTCATCTTGAGCCGTTCCCAGGCCTGATCCGGCTGGATCACATAGGTGTCGATGCTGCGCAACACACCCAGCTCGTCCTCCACCCAGTCCCAGCGCTTGGTGGCATTCACCTGCTTGCGCAATTCGCGATAAATGTCGCGCAGATGGGTGACATCCGCCACGGCATAAAGGCGCTGCTTTTCCGAAAGCGGACGGGCCGACCAGTCGGTGTAACGCGAGGATTTGTCCAGCTCCACATTGGTGATCGAGCGGACAAGGTTGTCATAGGAGACACTGTCGCCAAAGCCGCAGACGCTGGCGGCGATCTGGGTATCGAAGATATTGGCCGGCACCTGGCCGGTGAGCTTGACGAAAATCTCGATATCCTGCCGGGCAGCATGGAAGACCTTGACCACTTGGGGATTGGCCAGCAAATCGAAAAAGCTCGAAAGATCGAGATCTGGCGCCAGCGGATCGATCAGCACGGCCTCGTCATCGGTCGCCGCCTGGATCAGGCACAGTTTGGGCCAGTAAGTGGTTTCGCGCAGGAACTCTGTATCCACCGTCACAAAGTCGAACTTGGCGGCACGCTCGCAAAAAGCCGCGAGCACTTCTGTGGAAACTATGAGGTCCATGCGGGTTCCCGTCTCATTATGGTCAATATTGTTCCTAGCAGGTGCCGGACCTCCACTCCATACCGGATTTACAAGGCGATCCGGGCGGGGCAGGGGGCGAAAGAGCGCCTGCCCGCGCGAACTTGACAAGCGCGGACGCCCATGCGCTTTTCCCGCCAAAGATTTAAGCCTTTTCGCAGAGTTTCTCTCATGACCCCACATCGCTATCGCTCGCACACCTGTGGGGCTCTGACAGACGCCGATGCCGGCCAGACCGTTCGTCTCAGCGGCTGGGTGCACCGCATCCGCGACCATGGCGGACTGCTGTTTATCGACCTGCGCGACCACTTTGGCATCACCCAGGCGGTGATCGACCCCGATTCGCCTGCCTTTGCCGCGGCCGAAAAGGTGCGCTCAGAATGGGTGATCCGCATCGATGGCGAGGTCAAGCTGCGCGATGCGGCGGCGGTGAACCCCAACCTGCCCACCGGCAAGGTCGAGGTGTTCATCCGCGAAATCGAGGTCCTGTCCGCCGCCCGCGAACTGCCGCTGCCGGTGTTCGGCGATCAGGATTATCCCGAGGATGTGCGCCTGCGCTACCGCTTCCTCGACCTGCGCCGCGAAAAGCTGCATGCCAACATCGTCAAGCGCACCAAGGTGATCGCCGCGATGCGTGCCGGCATGACCGAACAAGGCTTTGCCGAATATTCGACGCCCATTCTGACCGCGTCCTCCCCCGAAGGCGCGCGCGACTTCCTTGTGCCCAGCCGCATTCATCCCGGCAAGTTCTTTGCGCTGCCGCAGGCGCCGCAGCAGTACAAGCAGCTGCTGATGGTGGCGGGGTTCGATCGCTACTTCCAGATCGCACCATGCTTCCGCGACGAAGACCCGCGCGCCGACCGGCTGCCGGGCGAGTTCTATCAGCTCGACCTCGAAATGAGCTTCGTGACCCAGGAAGACGTTTGGGACACGACCCAGCCGGTGATCACCTCGATCTTTGAGCAGTTCAGCGAAGGCAAGCGCGTCACCAAGGATTGGCCGCGCATTCCCTATGATGTCGCTATCCGCAAATATGGCTCCGACAAGCCCGATCTGCGCAACCCCATCGAGATGCAGGCGGTCACCGAACATTTTGCCGGCTCCGGCTTCAAGGTCTTTGCCGGGCAGATCGAAGCCGACAGCAAGGTCGAGGTTTGGGCTATTCCGGCGAAGAACAAGCCGGGTGCAGAACCGATCGGCCGCGCCTTCTGCGACCGGATGAATGCCTGGGCGCAGGGCGAAGGACAGCCGGGGCTGGGCTATATCTTCTTCAAAACAGAAGATGGACAACTAGGCTCTGGAACGCTGGACGACACAATGACTTTGAGCGGCGGCTCGGCACGAGTCGTTGGTAGTGGCCCTGTCGCCAAAAACATTGGAGCCGACCGTACGGAGAACATTCGGAAGCAACTTCAATTGGAAAGCGGCGACGCAGTGTTCTTTGTCTGCGGACGGCCGGAAAAGTTCTACAAGTTCGCCGGCGAAGCCCGCAACAAGGCCGGCAGCGATATCGGCGTCGTCGACACCGAGCAGTTCGCCCTGTGCTGGATCGTCGATTTCCCATTCTATGAATGGAGCGAAGAAGAAAAGCGCGTGGACTTTGCCCACAATCCCTTCTCCATGCCCCAGGGCGGGATCGACGCGCTCAACAGCCAGGACCCGCTGACCATCAAGGCCTACCAGTATGATGCCGTCTGCAACGGCTACGAAATCGCCTCCGGGTCGATCCGTAACCAGTTGCCCGACACCATGGTCAAGGCCTTCGAGCTGACCGGCAAGTCGCGCGAAGAAGTCGAGGAACAGTTCGGCGGCCTGTATCGCGCCTTCCAGTTCGGCGCACCGCCCCATGGCGGCGCCGCCTTCGGTGTCGACCGCATCGTCATGTTGCTGTGCGGCGTGCAGAACTTGCGCGAAATTACCGCTTTCCCGATGAACCAGCAGGCCGAAGACCTGCTGATGGGTGCGCCGAGCCCCGCTTCGGCAAAGCAGCTGCGCGAACTCAGCATCCGCCTCAACGCCGCTTCCTAGGGGCGGCGGCTACAAGGCGCTTAAGCGTGCGTTAAACGCCCTTTGCTAGGCATGTGTCCGTTCCCTGCGGTGCGGACCAGCATTCTTGAAATCTCGGTTTTCTCACGTTCTGACCTTGCTGGGCGCCCTCCTGGCCTTTCTGCCCATCGTGGGGGTAGATCATGTGCTCGACGGCTATGTGCGGGTGCAGGAGAAGGTCGACCGCCAAAGAACCGTTGACAATCTCACTCGTCAGGTCGAGATCGGCATCAACGACGCGCTCGGCTCGCTCAAAGCGGTGCTGGCTTCGAGCCCGTCGCTGTGCACGCCCACTTTCGTTGAAAACGTGCAGCGCGAAATGGAGGCCAGCATCAGCCTCAAGCAGGTGCTGGTCGAGAATGCCGATGGCGTTCAATATTGCGAAGCGTTCGGCCGCGACCTCCAGTTCTCGCCGATTTCAGAAAGCCTGCCCATTCCCGGCCGCGCCGAAACGGTGACGGTGGTCAAGCTGGGTGCGATGGATGGCCCCGCTCTCAAGATCACCCAGCCTTTGAGCGATAGTCGCACGATTTCGGCGTTTATTCCCCTGATCGGGCAAACCTCTTCTGGTCTCGCCCAAAGCCTTTTGCCGGGCGCCATGGTGCGCTTCATGCTCACCAATGGCACGTCCGTCCTGGCGCTGGGGGATACGGCCGGGTTTGATCGCCGCAAGAGTGCTGCCGATTTTATTTACACCCAAGGCTTTGCCGGCGAGTTGCCGTTACGCGTTGAATATGCGGTGCCGTTTTCCGTGGTCCGAGGTAGCTACGCCACTCTCGACGTTGCCTTCACCGCCTTGGCCTGCCTGATGAGTGCGGCCTTTTTGATCCTGTCGCTCCGTTACGTGCGCCGCTCTCGGGTGCCCGCCTTCGACCTTGAGCGTGCCATCGGCCGCGGCGAGATCAAGCCCTACTACCAGCCGGTCATCAACCTGCGCACCGGCGCACTGATGGGCTGCGAAGTGCTGTGCCGCTGGGAAAAACGCAACGGCCAGGTCATTCCGCCGGGCAAGTTCATCGACTATGCCGAAACATCGGGCCTCGCCATTCCGATGACGCTGTCGCTGATGCAGCAGGTCAAGTACGACTTGGGCGACCTTTGCCAGCAGATGCCGGACCTCAAGATCTCGATCAACCTCTTTGAAGGACACTTCCGCGACGACAGTGTGGTGGAGGATGTGCAGGCCATTTTCGGCCATTCCGCCATAAACTTCCGCCAGCTGGTGTTCGAGATCACCGAGCGTCACCCCGTGGTCAATTCTGCCATCGCCAACAGCGTCATCGCGGCTCTCCATGCCCTGGGATGCAAGCTCGCCATGGACGATGCCGGCACGGGCCACTCCAATTTGGCGCATCTGGGCACTCTGGGCATCGACGTGATCAAGATCGATCAGATTT
Source organism: uncultured Devosia sp. (assembly GCA_934553185.1). Classification (GTDB taxonomy): domain Bacteria; phylum Pseudomonadota; class Alphaproteobacteria; order Rhizobiales; family Devosiaceae; genus Devosia. The sequence goes on along the minus strand of CAKTFF010000025.1, from coordinate 1,554 downwards.
TCGTCGGCATGGTGAAGCCGGAAACCACGCAGGTGCCGGTGCTCGACGGGCTGATCACCATGGCCCGCGACATGGGCTGCGACATCGTCGCCGAGGGCGTCGAAACCGAGGCGCAGGCCATCTATCTGCGCGGCCGCGGCGTGGTGCAGGCGCAGGGGTCTATCTTTGCGCCAGCGCTGCGTGTCGGAGCGTTCCGCGACCTGGCCCTGGCGCTCAACCCTGCGTTGCCTGCCACCACCCGCCTCGAGAATATCGCTGCGGCCGCCTGACGCCGGCGCTGACCGGACGTCTGCGCCGACTTAGCTACTTTTCATTATCCTCGATTAATGGCACCAACGCCGCACGCCGACCACCCGCCCGCCGGCAAGGAGGATTGCTTGACCACGGATCTCAACGAACAGCGCAAGGCCTTGCGCGAGGCAGCCCTGCATTTCCATGAGTTTCCCAAGCCCGGCAAGCTCGAAATCCAGCCCACCAAGCCCCTGGGCAACCAGCGGGACCTGGCGCTTGCCTATTCACCCGGCGTTGCCGCGCCCTGCGAGGAGATCGCCGAAAACCCTGATGCCGTGGCGAAATACACCTCGCGGCAAAACCTCGTTGCGGTAATTTCCAACGGCACCGCCGTGCTGGGCCTGGGCAATATTGGCGCGCTGGCCTCCAAGCCGGTGATGGAAGGCAAGGCGGTTCTGTTCAAGAAGTTTGCTGGCATCGACGTGTTTGATCTCGAAATCGACGAGATCGAACCGCGCAAGTTCATCGATTCCGTGGCGCCGCTCTGGCCCACCTTTGGCGGCATTAACCTCGAAGACATCCGCGCGCCCGATTGTTTCGAGATCGAGGAAACGCTGCGGGAGCGCATGCCCATCCCGGTGTTCCATGACGATCAGCACGGCACGGCCATCATCGTCGGCGCCGCGGTGCTCAACGGGCTCGAACTTAAAGGTAAGCGCATCGAAGACGTCAAGATCTGCGCATCGGGGGCAGGGGCCGCAGCCATCGCCTGCCTCAACGTGCTGGTGGCGCTGGGCGCAAGACACGAAAACATCTGGGTCGCCGACAAGGATGGCCTCGTGACCCACAAGCGCAACGACGTCAATGACAAGTGGCGCGGCCAGTTCCGCCGCACCAGCGAGGCTACGACGCTGGCTGAAGTGATCGACGGCGCCGATATTTTCCTTGGGCTATCCGCCGCCGGCGCCCTCAAGCCCGAAATGCTGCTGCGCATGGCGCCCAAGCCGCTGATCCTGGCACTGGCCAACCCCAATCCAGAGATCACGCCCGAACTGGCCATGGCCACGCGGCCGGACGCCATGGTCTGCACTGGCCGCTCGGACTATCCCAATCAGGTCAACAATGTCCTGTGCTTCCCTTTCATCTTCCGTGGCGCCCTCGATGTGGCTGCCACGACAATCAACGAGGAAATGAAGCTGGCGGCGGTGCGCGCCATTGCCAAGCTTGCGCATGAACCGGGGCTCGAAGTGTCGCCCTCCGGTGCGCCGGCCGTGTTCGGCCCCGAGCACATCATCCCCAATCCCTTTGACCAGCGCCTGATAC